>JBBSCX010000166.1:0-7968 GCA_038249905.1 Burkholderiales bacterium | reverse complement strand
TGGTTGCGGCCAGTGACGAGGTGCTGGTGAACGTGGTCGGCGCGCGTGACGCGGCCTATCTGATCAAGCGACGTGGCCCCGCGATGCAATTGGTGCGGTTGGCGCACACAGCACCGCAACCGCAGTCGATCAGCCTGCCGTTCGAGGGCACGGTGAGCGTGCTGGCGGCGGATGCCGACCAAGACGGCCTCATGTTCGGCGTCAGCGGCTGGACCCGGGCGGCGCAGCGTTTTTCTTACCTGCCGGGCCGTGCACCGGTGCCA
Organism: Burkholderiales bacterium; assembly: GCA_038249905.1. GTDB lineage: Bacteria > Pseudomonadota > Gammaproteobacteria > Burkholderiales > Burkholderiaceae_C > Rubrivivax. The sequence continues at coordinate 7,705 of JBBSCX010000166.1, read as the reverse complement.
CTGGCGTTGGCCCGCGTGGGCGCCTTCGACGCGCCGCCCGAGCTCATCGTGCGCGAGGTGGCGGTGCCGAGCCACGATGGCACGCCGGTGCCGGTGTCGATTCTGAGTCGGCGCGACGTCAAGCTCGACGGCAGCAATCCGACCGTGCTCTACGGCTACGGCTCTTACGGCATCACCGAGAACCCTGGATTCAATCCGCGCCTGCTGGCCTGGCTGGAACGTGGCGGGGTCTACGCTTATGCGCATGTGCGCGGTGGCGGCATCTTCGGCACCGAATGGCACCTGGCGGGGCAGAAGGCGACCAAGCCGAACACCTGGCGCGATGGCATTGCCGTGGCGCAGTGGCTGGTCGCCAACAAGTACACCTCGCCGCAACGGCTGGGCATCTTCGGCGGCAGCGCCGGCGGCATCTTCGTCGGCATGGCGGTCAGCGAACGGCCCGATCTGTTTGCCGCGGCAGTGCCGGCCGTACCGACCATGGACATGGTGCGCACCGAACTGGACCCCAACGGACTGGCCAATGTGCCGGAGTTCGGCACTGTGAAAGAGCAGGCCGGCTTCAACGCATTGCGTGCAATGTCGAGTTACCACCACATCGAGCCGGGCACCCGCTATCCCGGGGTGCTGCTGGTGCATGGCGTGAACGACACGCGAGTGTCGGTCTGGCAGAGCACCAAGTACGCCAACCGGCTGGCCACCGCCACCACCGGCGGGCCTGTCCTGATGCGGCTGGACTACGAGCAGGGCCACGGCGGCGGCGCCACCCGGGCGCAGCAGCAACTGCAGACCGTCGACATCTGGTCGTTCATGCTGTGGCAGATGGGTGTGCCGGAGTTCCAACCGCGGTAGCGCTGGGCCCACAGGCTCTTTGCGGATCGCCGTCTTGTCAAGACATCGGCGATGGCCCCGGCGCGCGGCGCCCATGACCGGTCTCGAAGTGCAGCTGACATTGCCAGACTCCGGCACGGTGTGATAGCCCGGGCCTGCTGCGCATGGCCGCAGTCCGCCTCAACATGCTGTCGATCGCCCGCGCGTGGGTTGCCCATAGCGGGCCAGCAACCGGGCCCGCTGCCGCGGATCGAGGTTCACGCGTGCAAGATCACCCTGGACCTGGGGCAGCGCCAGCAGCCGCGGGTCCATCACCCGAAACCAAAGCGGTGGCACATAGGCCAGCGAAAACATGCCGAAGTAGCCACTGGGCAGCTGCGGCAGGGCCGGAAAGTGGCGCAAGCTCTGATAGCGGCGTGACGGGTGGGCGTGGTGGTCGCTGTGGCGCTGCAGATGAAAGGTAGCCAGGTTGGTCACCAGGTGGTTGGTGTTCCACGAATGGTGCGGCTGCGGCGCTTCGTAGCCGCTGGCGTTGGCGGTGTCGCGCCTGCGCAGCAGGCCGTAATGCTCGACATAGTTGGCCGATGTCAGCTGCCACCATGCGACCACGTTGTGGACCAGCAGAAATGGAATCATCACCGCGCCGAAGGCCGCGATCAGCCCGCCCTGAAGCAATGCGGTCATGGCGTATGACTGCAGCATCGTGTTGTGCATCGACCAGGGCGAATGGCCCAGCGCCCCCAGCCGTTCGGATTCCAGCGTCCATGCGCGCTGCACACCGCCCGGCAGCTCGCGCAGCGCGAAGCGGTAGATCGATTCACCCATGCGCGCGCTGGCGTGGTCCTCTGGCGTGGCCACCCAACGGTGGTGGCCGCGGCCGTGCTCGACGGTGAAGTGGCCATAGGCCGGCACGGCCAAGGCCAAGCGCGCCAGCCATTGCTCCCAGGCGTTGTGCTTGTGACCCAGTTCGTGTGCCGTGTTCAGCCCGAGTCCGGCGTCGGCACCGGCCACATACGCGAGGATCAGCAAGGCCCACCAGGACAGATCCTGCGTCCCCGCCCACCAGGCGCAGGCGATCAGCGCCACATAGTGAAGCGGCACCGTGGCCCAGGTCAGCCAGCGGTAGTAGCGGTCGGTCTCGAGTTGCGGCACCACCGCCTCGGGCGGGTTGCTCGGGTCTTCGCCGATCAGCGCATCGAGCAAGGGCATCAGCCCGTAGCTGATCAAGAGCGGCAGCGCAAGTGCAGCCTGCCAGCCGCTGGCATGGTGGGCCCACAGTCCGAGCAGCGGCAAGAGCGGGTAGACCACCGACAGCGACCAGGCCCATCGCTTGCGGTCGCGATACTCGACATGCTGGCCTTCGGGGCCGGTCGCAGCAAAACCCTTCGACATCGTCAACCCCCGCCCACATCTGCGTCTGCGCCATCTGCATCGATCACCGGTCGGTGCCCGCCCATTTCCATGGACCGGCCCGTCAGCCTCCATCGAGTGCCGGCAAGTGTACGGTTCGGCGCGGCGACAGTTGCAGGCGACGGGCGCAGGTGCAGCTGCAAGCTGAAGCAGCGGCCTGGTGATCTTCTCGTTGTGCATCCGCACCAGATTGCCGTGCAAGACGTGTGCCGCTTGTGCGACCGCTGGCGCTTTCGCCCGGGGTCGAGTCAGCGCCCATGCAGCAGCAGGCGCTGCATCTGTTCGATCAGGTCGGCGCCGTCGACGGGCTTGACCAAGTGCAGGTCGAAGCCAGCCGCGCGGCTGCGGGCGTGGTCCTGCGGCGCGCCGTAGCCCGTGATCGCCACGAGGATCATCGTGGCAAGCCGCGGTCCCATATTGCGCAGCCGCCTGGCCACCTCCAGGCCGTCGAGGCCGGGCAGGCCGATGTCGATCAGCGCGACATCGAATGCCCCGGCCGTTGCCATTTCCAGGGCCTGCGGGCCGTCCACGGCTTCTGTCACATGGTGCCCTGCGCCTTCGAGCACTTCGCGCAGCATCCAGCGACCGTCGTCGTTGTCGTCGACCAGCAGCACATCCAGCCGACGCAGTGCGCCTGCGCCGCCAGGCAGTGTGGCCGGCTCGCTGCCCGCAGGCGGCTCGATTCGCGGCAGCGTCAGCGTGAATGTGCTGCCTTGTCCCTCGCCGTCGCTTTGCGCATCGAGTTGCCCGTCGTGCAATTTGGCGAGCCGGTGCGCGAGCGTGAGGCCGATGCCCAGGCCACCCTGTGACCGTGCGGCGCCGCGCTCGCCTTGCACGAAGAGGTCGAACACGCGCGGCACCAGCTCGGCGGCCATGCCTGCGCCTTCGTCGCGCACGCTGAGCCGCACGCGGTCGGCGGCGCCTGAAAGCACCAACTGGATCGTGCCGCCGGCGGGCGAGTAGCGCACCGCATTGCTCAGCAGGTTGGTGACGATCTGTTCGAGCCGCGTGTCGTCGCCCGACACCCAGGCCGGTTCCAACCGCAGATCGAGCTGGTGCCTGGGCGAACTGCCGACCACTTGCACAGCCACCCTTTGCACCAGTGCGGCGAACTCAAGCGGCCGCCGCTCGAGCTCGATCTTGCCGCGGCTGACCCGGCTGGCGTCGAGCAGGTCGTCGACCAACTTGGTCAGGTGCGCGGTCTGCCGCTGCAGCACACCCTGCGCCATGATCGCGGTCGCGCCTTCGGGCCGCATGCGCAGCAATTGCGCGGCGGTGGTGATCGCGCTCAGAGGGTTGCGCAGCTCGTGGCTCAGCATCGCCAGGAATTCGTCCTTGGCGCGATTGGCGCCTTCGGCCGCCACGCGTGCCCGACCGAGCGCATTCATCGTCTGTGCCGCATCGTCGAGAGCGTGCTGCAGCTCGCGCAGTTCCAGCAAGGTCAAGCTCGCCGAGCCGGGTGCGACGGCTCCAGGCCGCCCCACGTCCGGGGGCGCAGTCGGCTCGTCGGGGGAGGGCTGATGTTTGGCTTCAGGCTGCGTGTGCGGCAGGGACGAGCTGTAGTGGCTGCGCCGCAGCGCACGCGCCTGGGCGGCGAGCAGTGCCACGGGCTCGCTGATGCGACGAGCGAGCAGCCGAGCGAGCAGCAGCGCCAGGGTCAGTGAGCCGCCCACACCCAACAAGCTCGCAAAGAGGACGCGCCAGGCGCTGGCCTCAACGCTTTTGGCGGGCACCCCGATGCCCACCGCCCAGCCGCTGAACGCCGAGCGTCGCCAGGTCACGTATGCGTCCGTGTCTTCCAGCGTAGCGCCGCGGTACGCACCTTTGGCCGCGCCCGAGGTGAGTGCGGCGCGAAACGCCGGTGCTACCGTGACCCCGACCTGCACCTGCCCCTGGTACTGGCGGGCCACCTGCAGCAGTCGGAGGTCGACCACCGAGGCGACCCAGTCGTCGGGCATGCCCTGCTCGCGCACGATTCGCGAGATGGCATCTGGGTCGACAACCGCGGTAAGTACATAGACCAGACGACCTTCACGCAGCACCGGCACGCGCACAGGGACTGTGTGCCTGGAGCCGCGCGGTCCCGATGACAAGCTGCCGATGGCCGGCTGCAATGTTCGCAGCACAGCCTCGAAGCTGGCGGTCTCGTCGATGCGCAGCGGCTCGACGCGATACGGCCGCGTCGCATTGACTTGCTCCAATCCGTCCGGGCCGGCCAGGTTCACGGTCAACCAGTCGCGGTGCACATCCCTGAGCCGCACAGCAAGGCCGTGAAAGCGTTCCAGATCGCCCTCGGCCAGTACCTGGCTCTCCGCCAGCGTGCGCAGTGCAGCGACCGTGGATCGCAATTCGGCGTCGATGGCGCTGGTGATCGCGACGACGCGGTCGTGCATGCCGCGTTCGAACGTCTGGCGCTCTTGTCGAGCTTGCACCACGGCCAAGCCTGCGGCGAACAACACCATCGGCAGCAGCGTGCCCAGCGCCAATACGAACAAATGGTCGCCGATGCTTGCCGTGCGCAGTCTGGAGAAGGAAGGAAACATCAATTGGTGGGCTCGGGATCCCGCACAGAAAGCGTGCAATTCAAATCATCCTTGACGCGGACGGCGACCTCAGCACCCTGACCGGGACAAGCAGGCCCATAGATGCCGAGCGGGGATGGCCCGGCGTTCGATATGCCAACGGGTGCAGTCCAGCGGTGTCAGCACAGCAGCGGCGACGGCATGCCAGACGCCGCTTCACCACGGCCCTCCTTCTGTCAGTCGTGATCCAGCACAGTAGGCTGGCGCCCACGGACAAGGTCTGTTCCGCAACGCACAGACCTGGGTCGGCCGTGGCGCCGACGATCCGGCCGCATGAACGCGAAGCCCATGCCCGCACGAACACACGCCCGCCCGCGGCTCATTCACAGCGGGCCGGCCTGGGTCGTGCTAAGGGTGCTGGCGGTGTTGCTGCTGTTGCTGGGGCTGGCGATGGCCGTGCTGGGGGCCTGGCTGGCGGCACTGGGCGGGTCGCCGTACTTTGTGCTGGCGGGGGTGGCGTTGGTGGTCGCAGCCGCCTTGGTGCTGCGCCGCCGCGCTGTCGCCGGTATGGCCTTGTATGCCGCGGTGGTAGCGGCCACTCTGGCCTGGGCGCTGTGGGAGATCGATGCCAAAGCTTGGATGCCGGTCTGGGGTGTGGACCTCTCCAGCCGCGTGGGCTTGCTGCTGGGTCTGCTGGTACTGATGGCGCTGCCCCTGGCGCTGATGTCGCGCCGTCCGCTCCCTTCCGACACTGACGGCACTGACGGTACAGGCGGTACAGGCGGTACAGGCGGCACAAGCGTTGCAGGCGGCACCGACGGTAACGACGGCACTGACGGCACCAGCCGCACCGGCCGCAATCGACACGGCGCGGTGCTGGCGGGACTGGCCCTGCTGGGACTGACGCTCGCCGTGCCGGCCAGTCTGACGCGCTGGGCGCCGGCGCTCGCGCAGGAGGCGGGGCCCGCGGCCCGCACCGTGGAGCCTGTGCCCGCATCACCCGCTACCGCCGTCCCCCGGCCCGATGGCGACGCTGGCGCAGCGGCCGCAAGCGACATCACTCAGCCTGCCGACCGCATGCCTCTGGGCCGTGCAGCTGCAGCCCCGTCCGCCGACGAATGGACGGCCTATGGCGGGTCCAACCTGGGCCAGCGCTATGCGCAGGCCACGCAGATCACGCGCGACAACGTCAGCCGGCTGGAGCACGCCTGGACCTTCCGCACCGGCGACATGGCGCCGAACGAACGCGTGTTCTTCGCCTTCCAGAACACGCCGCTGAAAATTGGCAACAGCCTGTTCGTGTGCTCCAGCAGCGGGCAGGTGTTTGCGCTGAACCCGGCCACTGGCGTGCAGCAGTGGCATTTCGACCCTGCCGTGCCGTTGGAGGCCATGGGACCGCTGTTCAGCGTGACATGCCGCGCCGTGGCCTATCACGAGGTGCCGGCCACCTCCGCGGCTGCACCCGCGACGGGCGCGACACTTGCGGGCGAATGCCCGCGCCGCGTGCTGCTGGCCACCGTCGACAGCCGCCTGATCGCGTTGGACGCAGCCACCGGCCGGCCCTGCCCGGGCTTCGGCAAGGCCGGCACGGTGGACCTGAGCGAAGGCATGGGCAACCAGGCGCCGGGGCTGTCGTCCAACACGTCGGGCCCCATCGTCGTGGGCCGGCACGTCATCGTCGGCCAGCAGGTCAGCGACAACCAGCGCCGCGACGGGCCCTCGGGCGTGGTGCGCGCCTACGACGTGCAGACCGGCGCCTTTGTCTGGGCCTGGGACGCCAAGCGCACCGACCGCCCGCAGCAGCCGTTGGCGCCGGGCGAGATCTGGCCGCGCGGCACGCCCAATGTCTGGACGCTGATCTCGGCCGACGAATCGCTGGGCCTGGTTTACCTGCCCACCGGCAACTCGACCAACGACCACTATGGCGCCGACCGCAGCGCCGAGGAAGACCGCTACACCGCGACCGTCGTGGCGGTGGACGCCGCCACCGGCCAGGTGCGTTGGCACTTCAGCACCGTGGACCACGACCTGTGGGACTACGACCTGGGCGCGCAGCCCACGCTGATGGACATGGAGATCGACGGCCGCACGCGCCGCGTGCTGCTGCAGGGCACCAAGACCGGCTCGGTTTTTGTGCTCGACGCAGCCACGGGCGAGGTGCTGCGCCCGGTTGAGCGCCGCGCCGTGCCCCAGGGCGCCACCCCGGGCGACCGCACCGCGCCCACACAGCCGCAGTCGGTGGCGCTGCCCAACTTTGCCGGTGCGCCGCAGGCGCCGGGCGCGGCACCCGAGCGCCTGACCGAGGCCCATCTCTTCGGCCTGACGCCGATCGACGCGCTGATGTGCCGCATCAAATTCCGCCAGATGCGCTACGAGGGCATCTACACCCCGCCCACCGAAGCGCCGGGCGGCATGCTGCTGTTCCCCGGCACCATCGGCGGGCTGAACTGGGGCGGGCTGGCGGTGAACCCCGAATTGCAGATCATGATCACCAACCACAGCCGGCTGCCGAACGTGGTGACGCTGGTCCCGCGGGCAGAGGTCACCGATCTGCCGGTGGGCAGCGGCGGGCAACGGGTCGACCAGACGGTGGCGCCGCATGCCGGCTCACCCTATGGCGTGACGCGGCCAATCTGGCTGTCGATGTTCCGGGTGCCTTGCATCGCCCCGCCCTGGGGCTACCTGGCAGCCACCGACCTGCGCAGCGGTCGGCTGCTGTGGAGCCAGCCACTGGGCACCGGCTACGACTCCGGCCCGATGGGCATTCCCACGCGGCTGAAGATCACGCTGGGCACCACCAACATCGGCGGCGCCGTCAACACCGCCAGCGGCCTGACCTTCATCGCCGCGGCGCAAGACAATTTCTTGCGTGCCTTCGACACCCGCAGCGGCGAACTGCTGTGGGAGGCGAGGCTGCCCGCAGGCGGGCAGGCTTCGCCGTTGAC
>JBBSCX010000165.1:0-7968 GCA_038249905.1 Burkholderiales bacterium | reverse complement strand
TCGACCGCTTCCTGATGGGGGTCAGCAGCCTGCCGCGCTGACGTCTACTCGGGAAGACACTGAACCTGACACCCGATTCACGGGGTGTTCGGTCGGCGGATCGGATGTGAATATCCACCCGGGTGTGTATCGAGAGCGGGCGCATGACGACCGCACGCCACCAACCCTTTCACACCAGCGCAGAGACCGCAGGTGCCCAACCGTCCTTCAATCTCAGGAGTAAGCCTCATGTCCATTCCCCAACCGACCGGCCTGAAATCTTTGTTTCGCGGCGCCGGTCCTGCCGCTATTGCCGCCACGGCCCTGGCCGCTGTGCTGGCGGCCGCGCCGGCCCATGCCGTGATCATCTTCAGCGGTCCGGTGAGTATCGATATCCCCGATGACTTCGACGGTGTGTATTTGAATCTGGTCACTGGGCTTTCGGGCAGCACCCCCCCCGCTGGCTGGGACATCAATCCGTACACCGCAGGGTCGTCGCCCGATGGATTTCATCTGTGGGGTGCCACCACCACGACCTGGTTCAGCCCCTCGGGCGTCGTCGGCGGCCCGTACCCGCTGGCAGCGAACACACTCATCGCAGGCCCCAGCACGACTTTCTTCCGGCCGGGCGGTGGCACGAACGTCGGCACGCAGGTCACGCTGAACGCCCCGAACCTGTTCGGCGTGCGCTTCACGAACGAGTCGATGACCAACACGAACTTTGGTTGGGTGCAGATCACCTTTGGCGCCACCGCCTCTGAGCGTTCGATCACTTCCTACGCTTACGAGAACAACGGCAGTGCCATCCTGGCGGGTGTCGTGCCCGAGCCCGGCACCTACGCCATGCTGCTGGCCGGCCTTGCGGTCGTGGGCGGCATCGCAGCACGCCGCCGCGGGACCCCGGCAGCCTGAGCCACGCCCTCGGGCTGACCCGCTCCAAGGCCTGAACCGCGCGCTGCGGTTCAGGCTTTTTTCATTCTGCGGCCGCCTCCAGGGTGCCGCGCAACGCGTCGAGCAAGGCGCCGTAGCCGGCAGCCGGCGTCGAGGTCGCCGTCAACGGCTGCCGCACCTGCAATGCACTGGGGGTGCGGATGGCGCGCTGGGCCTGCTGAAAGTTCAGGCAGCCAACCTCGAAAGGCAGCCCGCAGAAAGCCAGCAGTTCGCGGATCTGCGCCTCGGGCTGGTCGATCAGCGCCTCGTAGCGCTGCACACGCACGAACTGCGGGTGGCGCTCGGCGACCAGATCGCCCAGGGCTTCGCAGGCCTGCCAGTACTGCGCCAAGCTGTCGAAGTCGTAGCTGAAGTTCGCCAACCCGGGGGCAAACAGCTGCTTGTAGCAAGACCAGCAGGTCTCCAGCGGGTCGCGGCGGCAATCGATGATGTGAGCCTGCGGCAGCATCGCGCGGATGGCGATCGTCCACTGCCAGTTGTCGGGCAGCTTGTCGGTGGAAACCGGCTTGTGCCGCCGCCAGCGCGCCGTGGCGCGCAAGTAATCCTGTCCCAGCCCGGTCCATTCGTCGGCCGTGGCCTGCGGCGCCCAGTCGGCGAACGGCCGCCCGCGACGGCGCGACTCGGCGTCGATCAGCAGGCCCAGCGTGGGCAGTTCACTCGCGCCCTCGACCTGTGAATGGCTGGCCAACACTTGTTCGAACAGCGTGCTGCCCGAGCGGGGCAAGCCGGTCAGGAAGATCACCTCGCTGCCCTGCTCGGCCGCCTGCGCCGGCAGACCTGCGAGCGCCATGTCGCGCAGCGCCGCGGCGTGGCGGGCGAAGGCTTTCGCGTCCCAGGGCTGCATGGCGCGCACGCTGGCGTTGGCACGCTGCAATGCCGCCAAGGCACCGGCAGGGTCGGCCGCGTCCTCCAGCGCCTTGCCCAGTGCGAAGTCCAGCAGCTGCCGGTCGGCCGCCGGCCAGTGCGGATTCAGCGCCGTCTGCTGCAGCTGCTCGCGCTCGGCGTCCGACAGCGCCACCGTCTTCAGGTCGACCAGCGAGAACCAGGCCTTGGCCACCCCGCTGCCCTGGGCGATGAGCGCCCGGCAGTCGGCCGCCGCGGCCGCCGTGTGGCCCAGGGCCTTGTGGCAGCGCACACGCTCCAGCAGCCCCAGCGCGGACTTCGGCTCCAGCGCCAGCAGCGCGTCGGCCGCGCTCAGGGCTTCGTCGAACAGGCCCAGTCCGTCGGCCTCCACCGCCAGCTTCAACCACTGCGCCGGGGTCGTCGCGCAGCGGGCGGCCTGCTGCAAACTGTGCTGCGCTGCGCCGCCGTCGTCGGCACGACCTTGCGCCACGCCCAGCATGCACCAGGCCGTGAAGTCGTCCGGCCGTTGCGTCACCACCCGCGACAAGTGCTCGGCAGCCGCCGCCCATTCGCCTGCCTCGAAGTGGCGCAACCCCTGCCACAGCCGCACTTCGGGGTGGTCAGGCGCCTCGCGCGCCACCTGCAGCATCCATTGGGCAGACATCAGTTTGTCGCCCGCGGCGTGCAGGCGCATCGCCTGGCGCATCATCTCGGCCTGTGCCGGCGTGAGTCCGCGCAGACGCTGGCGCAGTTCGGCCGCCAGCGCCTTGTCGGCCAGACGGGTAGAGGCTGTTGGATTCATGCCCACATTCTGCAATCCTGCAGCACGGGGTCGTCGATCTGCCCAATCCAGGGGACGCGCCCGGCCGGCCCGAGCTGTCAAAGTCCGGGGCGATCCCTGCCCCTTGGTGCTAACCCTTGTGCGGCCGGCACCCATGAGAGAATCCGCGCGCTTTGGAAAACACCCCCCCACTCATCGAGATCGACCACGTCACGTTCGGCTACGACAGCAGCCGGCCGATCCTCAAGGACGTCACGCTGCGCTTCCCGCGCGGCAAGGTCACGGCCATCCTCGGCGGTTCGGGCTGTGGCAAGACGACACTGTTGCGCCTGATCGGCGGCGTGCACGCGGCGGACAAGGGACGTGTGGTCTTCGACGGCCAGGTCATCAACACCCGCGACCAGGACCAGCTGTACCGGCTGCGCCGCCGGCTGGGCATGTTGTTCCAGTTCGGCGCGCTGTTCACCGACCTGACGGTGTTCGACAACGTCGCCTTTCCGCTGCGCGAGCACACCGCGCTGTCCGAACCCATGATCCGCGACATCGTGCTGATGAAGCTCAATGCCGTGGGCCTGCGCGGCGCGGCGGGCCTTCGCATCTCCGAAGTCAGCGGCGGCATGGCCCGGCGCATTGCCTTGGCGCGCGCCATCGCTCTCGACCCCGAACTCATCATGTACGACGAGCCCTTTGCCGGCCTGGACCTGATCAGCATGGGCGTGGCGGCCAAGCTCATCCGCACGCTCAACGACGTCACCGGTGCCACCAGCCTGGTGGTCAGTCACGACGTGCCCGAATGCATGTCGATCAGTGACCATGTCGTGCTGCTGGCCAACCAGGGCCGCGTCGTCGCGCAGGGCACACCGGCCGAGCTGATGGCCTCGATGGACCCCGAAACGCGCCAGTTCGTGCGCGGTGAGCCCGACGGCCCGGTCAAGTTTCACTACCCGGCACCAGAGATCGACGCCGACTTCGGCCTCGCCGGCGTGGCGCGGGCCTCGGAAAACGCGGCGAACCGCACGGCGGACAGAAAGGGCGGCCGCGCATGAACGCCTTCGCCCGAATTGGTGTCATCGCGCTGGAGCAGTTCCGCGGCTGGGGGCACGCGGTCTTTTTCCTGCTCGATCTGCTGCGTTCGGTGCCGGCCTCGCTGCGCCGATTCGACCTCGTCGTGGCGCAGATCCACGCCATCGGCAACCGCTCGCTGGTCATCATCATGGCCAGTGGCCTGGCGGTGGGCTTCGTGCTGGCGCTGCAGATGTATTACGCCCTGGTCACCTACGGCGCGGCCGAAAGCCTGGGCCTGATCGTCAACCTTTCGCTCGTGCGTGAGCTGAGCCCGGTCGTCACCGCACTGCTCTTCGCCGGCCGTGCCGGCACCAGCCTGACGGCCGAGATCGGGCTGATGAAGGCCGGCGAACAGATCGCGGCGATGGAGATGATGGCCATCGACCCGAAGTCGCGCGTGCTGGCACCGCGACTGCTGGCGGGCATCGTGTCCATGCCCATCCTGTGCGTGCTGTTCTCGGCCGTCGGCATCATCGGCGCCTGGTCGGTGGCGGTGCTGCTGATCGGGGTCGACGCGGGCAACTTCTGGTCGATCATGCAAACCCAGGTGGACGTGTGGCGCGACGTCGGCAACGGCCTCGTCAAGGCCTTCGTCTTCGGTGTCATCTGCACCGTGGTGGCGCTGTACCAGGGCTATGAGACCGAAGCCACCCCCGAAGGCGTGGCGTACGCGACCACGCGCACGGTGGTCATCTCCTCGCTGTGGATTCTGGGCATGGACTTCGTGCTCACGGCGATGATGTTTTCGACGCCCTGAGCGTCGCTGCAAGAGGAAGCATTCAATGGGCAAGAAGGGGATCGAGATCATGGTCGGCGTGTTCGTGCTGATGGGCATGCTGGGGCTGGCGTTCCTGGCGCTCAAGGCGGCCAACCTCGGCAGCGTCACCGGCGGCGACACCTACAGCCTCAGCGCACGCTTCGACAACGTCGGCGGCCTGAAGGCCCGTGCCCCTGTGCGCAGCGCCGGCGTGCTGGTGGGGCGTGTCGACAGCATCGAGCTGGACCCCGCCACCTTCCAGGGCGTGGTGAAGCTGGACATCGACAAGCGCTACCAGTTTCCCAAGGACACAGCGGCCAAGATCCTGACCGCCGGCCTGCTGGGCGATCAGTACATTGGCCTGGTCCCGGGCGGCGACGACAACAACCTGGCCGCTGGCGAGACCGTGGCGCAGACCCAGTCGGCAGTGGTGCTGGAAAACCTGATCGGCCAGTTCATGACCGGGCGCGCCGAAAGCAGCGGCGCTGCCGCCTCGGAGCCGGCGAAGTGACATCCCGTCCCCCGCTGCGCCGCCTGTGCGCCGCGGCATTGATGGCCACGTTGCTGCTTGGCGGCTGCGCCACGACCACAACCAACACCGAGAACCCGCGGGTCGCGCACGACCCCTGGGAAGGCTTCAACCGCAAGGTGTTTGCCTTCAACGAGGTGCTCGACGAGAAGCTCGCCCGCCCGGTGGCCGAAACCTACCGCGATGTCGTGCCGCAACCGGTGCGCACGGGCGTCGGCAATTTCATCGGCAACATCGGCGACCTGTGGTCGGCCGCCAACCACCTGCTGCAGGGCAAATTGCAGGCCGGGGTGGAAATGGGCATCCGCTTTGTCACCAACAGTTTCTTCGGATTGGGCGGGATACTCGATCCGGCCAGCGAGATGGGCCTGACGCGGCGCAGCGAGGACTTTGGCCAGACGCTGGCGGTGTGGGGCGTGGGCGCCGGGCCGTATGTCGTGCTGCCGCTGCTGGGGCCGTCGACGGTGCGCGACAGCGCGGGCCTGGTGGCCGACAGGCAGATGGCACCTTCGGTGCTGTTCGGCGCCGAAAGCGACCGTTACGCGATGACAACGCTCGAAGTGGTGCATGGACGCGCGGTATTGCTGGGCACCACGGCGCTGCTGAGCAGCGTCGCGCTGGACAAATACAGCTTCACGCGCGAGGCCTGGCTGTCGCGGCGTCAGGACCAGATCTTCGATGGCGCGCCGCCGATTGAAACCTTTGAGGACATCGGCGACTCCAACCCGGCGCCCAGCCCGGCGAAGTGATTCCATACTGTTCACTTCACAGGCTGCGCCGACCGATACGCGATGACCCGCAATGACCTGCAACATGGGCAAGACATGATCCAGACACTGAAAACGATTCTTACCCGCGGCCTGCTGGCCCTGAGCCTGGGCATCGGTGGTGCCGCGCTGGCCAGCACACCCGACGCGCTGGTGCGCAAGATCTCGACCGAGGTGCTCGACGCCGCCAAGGGCGACAAGGCCATCCAGTCGGGCAACCTCAATCGCATCATCGAACTGGTCGATTCCAAGGTGATGCCCAACGTCAACTTCGAGGTCATGACGCGTTCGGCCGTGGGGGTGCAATGGCGCAGCGCCACCGCCGAGCAGCGCAGCGCGCTGCAGACCGAGTTCAAGACCCTGCTGGTGCGCGTCTACTCCGGTGCGCTGACCGAGTTGAAGGACCAGAAGGTCGAGATCACCCGCACCCAGCCCGTGACGGGGAGCACCCAGGTCGTGGTACAGAGCGAGGTGCGTGGCCAGGGCGAGCCGATCAAGCTCGACTACCGCCTGGATCGGCCGGCGGGCTCGCCCGATGCGGCCTGGAAGATCATCGACGTCAACGTCGGCGGCATCTGGCTGGTGCAGAGCTACCGCAGCCAGTTCGCGCAGGAACTGACCCGCGGCGGCATCGACGGGCTCATCAAGGCCCTGGCCGAGCGCAACAAGTCATCGCGCGGTTGAAGCGATGACGCTGAAGCTGCCCGCCGCCGCCCATCTGCCCGAAGCGGCCGCACTGGCGCAGCAGTTCGGCGCCGAGATCGCTGGCGGCAGCGGGCCGGCCGTGCTGGATGCCAGCGCGCTGTCGACCTTCGACACATCCACCATCGCATTGCTGATGCAATTGCAGCGCGACGCCCACCGCGCCGGGCGATCGCTGGCCTTGCAGGGCCTGCCTGCGCAGTTGCTGCAACTGGCCGAGCTTTACGGCGTCGACGGCCTGCTGGGCACGGCGCCCGGTTCAGACTCTGCATCGACCGCACCGTCGGCCGACCCCGTCACGGCATAACGCCGCAAGCGCAGGTTGCGCTTGATCTCCTGCAGCATCGGCCGCAACGTGGCCGAACCCACACGCAGCGCAACGCCGGTGGTCAGGATGTCGATGATCATCAAGTGCAGCAGGCGCGACACCATCGGGCTGTAGCGGTCGGCGTCCTCGGGGTGATCGGCCGCCAGCAGCACCATCTGCGCACTGCCCTGCGCGCCCTGGCGTGTCTCCAGGGCCAGCGGTGAACCACTGGCGGTGATGGCGACCACGGTGGCGCCCTTGCGCCGCGCAATGTCCAGCACGTCCAGCAGGTCGCGGCTGCGGCCGGAATTGCTGATCAGCACGGCGCAGTCGCCCTCTCGCAGCATGGTCGCACTCATCACCTGCACATGGCCGTCGCTGACCGCGGTGGCGGCCACGCCCAGGCGAAAGAACTTGTGCTGCGCGTCCAGCGCCACGATGCCCGAATTGCCGACGCCGTAGAACTCCACCCGTCGCCCGCCCTGCACGGCCGCAGTCAGGGCGACGATGGCGCGCTCGATCGCCTGGCTGGCGGCGGCATTGCGATAGCGCAGCAGCGCTGCCACGGCGTTGTCGATGACCTTGACGACGATGTCTCCGGCCTTGTCGTCGTCGTCCACCGCGCGGTGCACGAACGGCACCCCTTCATTGACGCTGCCGGCCAGCTTCAGCTTGAAATCAGCCAGCCCGTCATAACCCACGCTGCGGCAGAAGCGCACCACGGTGGGCTTGCTGACATGCGCACGCTCCGACAGTTCGCCCACCGGTGAGGTGGCGAAGGCGCGCGGGTCGGCCAACAGCAACTTGGCCACGCGTTGTTCGGCCGGCGGCAGGGCGGGCAGGGAGGCGCGGATGCGTTCGAGCATGGGGGTCTGCGGGTGTAGGCGTGCGGTTCGGTGCGGGTGCGGGTGCGGGTGCGGGGGCGGACGCAGCTGCGGACGCTCAGGACACCAGCGCCACGCGCCGGTTGCCGCTGGCCGCATCGTCGAAGCCCACGGGGCCGCGGCCGGGGCCGGCGTAGCTGTTGTGGGCAAAGCGCAGCAGCGGCGCGCGGGCCAGGCGCTCGTCGTGCACACGCACGAACCAGCCCTGCGGCGGGCCGGCGTTGCGCAAGGTGTTGCGCGCCATCAGCAGCAGTTGCTCGCGGCCGTTCTCGTTGTCCTCGAAGTGGCAGTCGCGCACCGTCAGCAAGCCACGCTCGAAACGGATGCCGGCACCGTTGCTGTCGGGCACACGGGTGCCGCGGAAGGCAAGGTTCTCGATCTCGATCTCGCCGTCGCGCACCAC
>JBBSCX010000164.1:0-7991 GCA_038249905.1 Burkholderiales bacterium | reverse complement strand
GTGCGTGTGGCCTACTGGTGGGGCCGGCGCACGTCCTGTCCCCTCTGGTGACGCCCGCGCTCGGCGTGGGCGCGGCCTGCAAGGTGAGTGAGGACCTGTGCAGTCCGCCCCGGGGCCGGGTTCAGTCGATGCGCAGCGACAGACCGGTGACGAATGCCGCGTCCAGCCGCTTCAGGCCCGGTGCCGGGTGGCTGGTGTGGCGCAGGCTCAGGCCGGTGCTGAGATTCAGGCGTTCGCTGATGGCCACCGTCAGTTGGGTGTCGAAGTCGCTGCGCATGCGCTTGCTGTCGCGCGCGCTGGGCAGCAGCACCAGTTTCTGTTTCCAGCTCGTGCTTTGGCTCAGGCGCAGACTCGATTCCTGCGCCAGCACCAGGCCGGCGTCGTTGAAGCCCTGGCGCAGCTGGCCGTCGACCAGGGTGGTGCGCACATAACGCTGACGCGCGAGGCTGAGGCCGGCCCAGGTGTCCCAGAACTCGCGGTCGCGCTTCATCAGGTGCAGGCCCAGGCCGGTGGAGGCGCTCAGGCGCTGGCCGATGTTGGCCGGTCGGTCCACCAGGGCGGCGCCCTGCACGAAGGCGAAGACCTGGGTGCTGAGGTCGCCGTTGTACTGGGTCGTCAGGCGCGCCCGCTCGGCGGTGGTGTTGCCGGCGTTGCGGCTGTGGAACACCTGTGCGTTGGCCGACCACTTGTCGTGGTCACGGGCACGCACGCTGTCGCTGTCCAGCGTCAGCGATTCGCTGCGCGTGTTGCCGCTGTTCAGGTTCAGGCCGGCCGTCAACAGGTGTCGCCACTGGCCGTCGGGTTTCAGCGTCGCCTGGGCCAGCGCGGGGCCGGCGGTCAGCAGCAGCGTGGTGATCAGCAGGCCGGCCAGGCGGGCCAGGAGTGAGGCCGCGATGGCGGCGCTTGTTCGGGTCGAAGAAGTCACTGTGTCATGGGGTCGAGGGTCGGCAGAGGCCCCACTCTAGACAACCTGGGTGGCGGGCACGCTGCAAGACCCCTGGCGCTGGGGGTCTGCAGTGCTCAGGCGTCGGCCCCGGCACCGGCGGACGCCGCGATGGTCGCACCAACTGTCACGCCAAGGTTCACGCCTGCGGCCGCGCTGACCATCGCGGCCACGGCCGGCGCCATGCCTTGCGGGCGCAGCTGCAGTTGCGGGTGCTGCTGCGCAAAGACGCGGAACAGCTCGTCGGCGAAGCCGTGGCCGATGTCGGCGATGCCGCGGAAGTCGAGTTCTGCAGCCCGAAAGGCGCCCAGCCGCGCCGCCGCCCGTCGCGCCTCGGCGCGCGAGGCCAGGGCGCCGCCGCTGCCCAGCAGTCCCAGCGGCACCTGCGTCAGGTCGAAGCCCAGGCGCGGCAGGCCGGGCGCCGTTGGCAGCGCGTGCTGTTGCAGCACCTGTTGCAGGGTGCGCGGCGTGTCCAGCGCGATCGCCAGATAGACCGAGGTGCCGGCGGCCGATGCCGGCCGCGTGTCGTGCCAGCGGCCCGCGGCTGCGTCCGGTCCTGCGCCGGCCGTACCCGTCAAGCCCGCCGCACCCGCCCCAGCCGTCATCGGGCCCGCCTCGCCAGCCCGGTACTGGAAGGCCGCGCCGTTGGCGTGGATGTCGAAGATGTCGCCGACACGGGCGCTGAAGAACAGGCCCTGCCCGCTGTGCTGTGCCGCCCGGCTGGTGAGCCCGCCCTTGGCCAGCTCGAACATGGCCAGCCGCGCATCGTCGATGCCATGCGCCTGCGCGATGCGCTCGAACAGGCCGCAGCCGTCGTCGGACACCAGCAGTTGAAGCTGCTGCGGGGTCTGCCGCATCGACACCGTGACGCGCCGGCCGCCACTGTGCTCGACGGCGTTGTTGACCAGTTCGGTCAGCGCATGCCGCGCCATGCGCTGCACTGCGGCCGGCAGCACGAAGCCGGGCGCAAAGTCCTGCGCCCAGACGCGGTCTTCCTGCAGCCCCGCCAGCACGTAGCTGTGCACCACCTGGCGCATGGCGCCAGGCTGCCAGACGGGCCGCCGCTGCGGGCCGCTGCGCCGCAGCCACTGTGCGGCTTCCAGTCGGCGCAGCAGGGCCAGCGCGCTGCGCCGTCCCACGCCCAGGCGCGCGGCCACGGCATCGGGCAATGCGGCGCCGTGCTGCTGCGCGGCCGGGGTGATCCATGCGGTGGCATGGGCCAGTTCATGGCGGCGGTGTCGTGGCATGAGGTGCTCGGGCGCGGAAGTGAAGTGAGGGTTCGACGGCAGGCCAGTGTCTGCAACAAAGTGCAGCGCTTGAGCCGGAAAAGCGGCCCATTGACCCGGCAATTCAGGGCTGCTGCAGAGGCGCCTGGCTAGAATCTGCGTGAGTTACAACGCGGGTACAGCGTGCCGGGCAAGGCCCTGCGGCATCCTCGGGCGTCTGGTTTTCTGTGCCGGGTCTGTGGCGCCAAGCCGGCCTCGCACGCGCCCGGCCGAGACATCCCGTCCAGCCTCATTCACCACTCACCTGCGGAGCGTCCCATGCCACTTGTCTCGATGCGTCAGCTGCTCGACCATGCCGCCGAAAACGGCTATGGCATCCCGGCCTTCAACGTCAACAATCTCGAACAGGTGCAGGCGGTGATGACGGCCGCGTCCGACGTCGGTGCGCCGGTCATCCTGCAGGCCAGCGCCGGGGCGCGCAAGTACGCGGGTGAGCCCTTCATCAAGCACCTGATCCTGGCCGCCATCGAGAGCTGGCCGCAGGTGCCGCTGGTGATGCACCAGGACCACGGCCAGAGCCCCGATGTGTGCCAGGGCGCGATCAACCTGGGCTTCAGCTCGGTGATGATGGACGGCAGCCTGGAGGCCGATGGCAAGAGCATCGCCAGCTACGACTACAACGTCGAGGTCACGCGCAAGGTGGTGGACATGGCCCATGCCGTGGGCGTGACGGTGGAAGGTGAACTGGGCTGCCTGGGCAGCCTGGAGACGATGAAGGGCGACAAGGAAGACGGCCACGGCACCGACAGCACGATGACGCGCGAGCAATTGCTGACCGACCCCGAGCAGGCGGCCGACTTCGTCAAGCGCACGCAACTCGACGCACTGGCGATTGCCATCGGCACCAGCCACGGTGCCTACAAGTTCACCCGCAAGCCCACCGGCGACATCCTGGCCATCGACCGCATCAAGGAGATCAACCGCCGCATCCCCAACACCCATCTGGTGAT
This sequence comes from Burkholderiales bacterium, assembly GCA_038249905.1. Lineage (GTDB taxonomy): Bacteria > Pseudomonadota > Gammaproteobacteria > Burkholderiales > Burkholderiaceae_C > Rubrivivax. The sequence goes on along the minus strand of JBBSCX010000164.1, from coordinate 4,812 downwards.
GCACGGCAGCTCGAGCGTGCCGCAGGACCTGCTGGAGATCATCCGCCAGTACGGCGGCGCGATGAAAGAGACCTATGGCGTGCCGGTGTCCGAGATCCAGGAGGCCATCAAGTTCGGCGTGCGCAAGATCAACATCGACACCGACGTGCGCCTGGCGATGACGGCGGCGATACGCAAGTACCTGCACGAGAACCCGGACAAGTTCGACCCGCGCGACTACCTCAAGCCCGCCCGCGAGGCGGCGCGGCAGATCTGCAAGCAGCGCTATCTGGAGTTCGGCTGCGAGGGCCAGGCCGCGAAGATCAAGCCGCTGAGCCTGGGGGCGGTGGCGCAGCGCTACAGCACGGGTGAGCTGGCGCAGACTGTGCAGTGAGTGCCGGCAAGGGCCCGGCACGGGGTGTCACTTCAGGCCCATGCAGTTGGCATAGAAGGTGACGGTGGCGGGCCAGTCGGTGAACACGCCCAGCACGCCGATCTGGCGCGCCATCACGTCCAGGGCCACGAAGACGTCGCCTTCGCGCCGGATCGCGCTGTCGAAGGTCTGGAAGTAGAAGCCGTTGTTGCCGTCGGCCAGGATGCCGCTGCGTTCCAGCGTCCAGGTGATGATGTCCAGCCCCGCCGCCTTGGCCGCCATGGCGTAGGCCGAGGGCACGATCTGGTTCGTGGCATCGACCGCCAGCAGGGCGAAGGTCGGCGGCGCGACGATGCGGATGCCTTGGGCGCGGTAGGCCATCAGCTCGGCGGCGCTGGGCAAGTTGGCGACGGTGTTGGCATCGTCCAGATAGACCGCCTGGCGGCCGTAGGCGGGCTCGCTGTTGACCCAGTACAGCACGTCATCCTTGAGAAAGGACTGCGGCCACACCCGCGCGGGCGGCACGCCGGCGGCGCGGTACTCGTCGATCAGCTTCTGCGCGTAGTCGGCCTGCGAGAAGCCGTCGAAGGGCATCGGCACCACCGGCGTCTTCAGTTCGGGCGTCATCTGTACCCCCAGCTGCTTGAACAGCGTGATGCTCTGGGCATGCGTCAGCAGCGTGCCACTGCTCGGGCCGGAATAAAGGTCGGTTCGGAAGCTGGCGGTGCCGCCCAGGTACTCCTGCACCGTGCGCGCGCGCGAGTTTGCGGCGTCCATCTTGCCGCGCAGTGTCTGGAACTCGGCCAGCGTGATGTCGCTGGTGCGGCACTCGGCCCTGGCCGGCGCCGTCAGGTTGCCGGCGGCGTCGAAGGTCGCGGGCGCAAAGGGCGTCGTGCACTTGGCGGCCAGCGGCGTGGCCAGGATGTTGGTGGTCGTGTGCAGGTCGTTCTGCGCATGGCGGCAGACCAGTTCCTTGTCCTTGGTGAAGGCGACGTCGCACTCCATCACCCCTGCGCCCATGCGCGCGGCGGCGACATAGGACTCACGGGTGTGCTCCGGAAACTGCAGCGGCGCGCCGCGGTGGCCGATGGAGAACTGCGCCGGCCGGTAGTTGCGCGTGCGCGCCACGCAGGTCTGCAGACGCTGCTTCAGCGGTCCTTCGCTCATCTCGTCGACGAGGAAGAACGGCCGCGGTCCGAGCTGCGACACGGGGAAGGGCGAGGCGTTCTGGGGCTGGGCGACCGCAGGCAGGGTGGCGATGGCCAGCAGGATGCCGAACAGGGCCATGGGGGCACGACGTGTCATGGGACTTCCTCGGTTGAGCGGCCAGCGCCGCGACCCGGTGATGTTCACGGGCCGCGATGACGGACCCGTGACCCCCTCCACCCGCTCACCCCCCTAGAACCCACCTCTCCAAGGCCGCAGCGCCGACGCCCGTGGCCGCGCTGCCCGTGCCCGCGCGCCGCGTCGGCGTCTTCAGACCGAGGCCAGCAGCCCCGGGTCGATGGCGTGGTTCTGCGGCCCGCGCTCGGCAATCTTCAGCGCGCCCAGGCGGTTGCCCAGCGCGGCGCAGCGTGCCAGCGGCCAGCCGCGTTCCAGGCCATACAGCAGCGCGGCGCGGAAGGCGTCGCCGCAGCCCGTGGGGTCGACCACGCGTTCGGCCTTGACGCCGGGCACATGCACCCGTTCGCCCTGCACCCAGATCTCGCAGCCCTGCTCGGCCAGCGTCACGATCACACCCTGGATGTTGGCGCGGCGGCTGATGGCGGCAGCATCCTCGCCGGTGCGTTCCTGCAGCATGCGCGCTTCGTAGTCGTTGACGGCGACCCAGCGCGCCAGGCCGATGATCTCGCGGTGCTCTTCGCCGTTGAACTGCGGCAGTTGCTGACCCGGGTCGAAGATGAACGGGATGTTCTGCTCGGCCATCTGGTGCGCGTGCTGCCACATCGCGTCGCGGCCGTCGGGGGCGATGATGCCTATCGCCAGATCACCCAGATCACCCAGATCACCCAGGTCGCTGCGCTGGGCCTGGGTCGGCACCGCCATCTGGTGCGCATTGCTCATCGCGCCGGGGTGGAAGGCAGCGATCTGGTTGTTGTCGCGGTCGGTGGTGATGTGGCACTGCGCCGTGTGCAGCTGCGCGTCGCGCAGGATCAGGCGGGTGTCGGCGCCCCAGCCGGCGATGCGCGCCTGGTATTCGCCGCCGTCCACGCCCAGCGCGGCCAGGACCACCGGCTGCCCGCCCAGGGCCTGCAGGTTGTAGGCGATGTTGCCGGCGCAGCCGCCCCATTCGCGGCGCAGCGTGGGCACCAGGAAGCTGACGTTCAGGATGTGCACCTGGTCGGGCAGGATCTGCTCGGCAAAGCGGCCCGGAAAGGTGGTGATGGTGTCGAAAGCGAGGGATCCGCAGATCAGCGCGGGCATGGCAACTCCGTGATGGGCCTGGTGGGCCGGATGGACCTGATAGACCTGATGGCCGAGATGGGCCGGGTGGGCGGTCAGGCGGTTGGGCGGGCAGAGTGCGGGACCGGTCTGCCGCAAAGACGGGCGCCGGCACGGCGTCCTAGGGGTAGAACAGCTCGATCGTATAACCAGCCACCACCTGCCCCGGCGTGTCGGTGCGGGCTTGCAGGGTCGCTTGCAGCAGCAGTTCACGGCCGGCGGGGGCGCCACCTGTGCCCGCCGCGCCGAGTTCTTCGGGCCGCAACGCCCGGCGCGCGATGACGCGGCCGCGGGTGTCGGTCAGCGTCAGGTCCACCGCCGGCACCGCGATGGCATGGGCCTCGCGGTTGCGCAGGCTGACCGAAAGCCGGTACAGCGCCGACCGTTCCACCCGCAGCAGGCCGCTGCTTTCCACCACCAGGGCATCGATCAGCCGCGGCGGCCCGAGCGTGCAGCCCAGCGCCCGGCCGGCCGCCGACAGCAGCGGCGTGGTGGCCGGCCAGCGCGCCGCCACCAGATCGCGCCAGCTGTGCGCCACCTGTGCCGCCAGCCCCACTGTGGACACCAGCGCCGCGGCGGCCAGCGCGGTGCGCACGCGCGGCCGGCGCCAGCGCGCGGCCCGGTCGGCCTGGCGCAGGAAGGAGGGCAGGGGCGCGCTGGTGGCCCCGGGTGCGTGGGGGTCCGCGCCAGGTGCGGCGCTGTCGACCTCGGTGGGCGGCGCGGGTGCGGTGGCCGGGCGTTCGGCGTCTGACCGCTCGGCGCGCTGGTCTGGATCGACGACGATGTCGGCATCGGCGGCCGTTTCGGCCGCCGATGCCGTGTCCGCATCGGGGATGGCCGCCGCGCTGGCTTGCAAAGGCGCATCGACCAGGTTCTCGCCCGCGTCGAAGACCTCGCTGCAGCGGCCGCAGCGCACCCAGCCGTTGGACACCCGCAACTGGTCCTGCACCACGCGGAAGACGGTGCCGCAAGCGGTGCAGCGGGTGGCCAGACTCATCGGTGAGGGGGCGTCAGGGTGTCAGGGTGTGGGGGCGTCAGCGCGTCAAGCCGCTTCAGGGCGCTTCAGGGCGCGCTTCATGCCGCTTCATGCCGCCGGCCGCTGCGCCGTCATCAGCGCCCAGCCGTCGTCGCTGTCGGCCACGCTCAGATCCAGCCAGGGGGCGTAGGCGGCGCTCAGCTCGTCCGCCTGGCGCGCCAGGATGCCGGCCAGCACCAAGTGCCCGCCCGGCGCGACATGGCCGCACAGCAGCGGCGCCAGCAGCTTCAGCGGCGTGGCCAGGATGTTGGCCAGCACCAGCGGGTAGGCGCCGTTAGCGGTCTCGGGCAGGCCGGCGCGCAGCGTGACGCCGTTGTCGCGGGCATTGGCCTGGGTGGCGGTGACCGCCGCGGTATCGATGTCGACCGCGTCGATCCCGTGTGCGCCAAACAGCGCCGCGCCGATCGCCAGGATGCCCGATCCGCAGCCGTAATCCAGCACCCGCTGCCAGCCTGCCGCCAGCGCTGAGGCCTGGCGGGCGGTCCAGCGCAGGCACATGCGGGTAGTGGGATGGGTGCCGGTGCCGAAGGCCAGGCCGGGGTCGAGTCGGATCACCTGCTCGGCTTGCGGCGGTGCCTGGTGCCAGCTGGGCACGATCCAGAAGCTGGACGTGATTTCCACCGGCGCAAACTGCGATTGGGTCAGCCGCACCCAGTCCTGGTCGGCCACCGCGCGCAGCGCCAGCACCGCCATGTCGGCGGCCCAGTTCTGGGCCCGCAATAGCGTGGCGGCTTCGGTGGCCGCGGCCTCGGTTTCGAACAGCGCAGTCAGGTCAGAACGCTGCCAGCCCTCGCGCGGCACCGGCATGCCGGGCTCGCCAAACAGCGCCTGCTCAGCCTCGGTGCCGGCATCGGCGTCGGCCACCGAGACGCTGAGCGCGTCAAGCTCGTCGACCAGCGCCTCGGACACCACCTCGACCAGCGATTCGGGCAATCTCAGTACAAGTTCATGCATGTGTGTGTTCCGTCCCGGCAAGACGCCG
>JBBSCX010000163.1:0-7992 GCA_038249905.1 Burkholderiales bacterium | reverse complement strand
TGGCGGCGAGATCCGCGACGAAGGCGCCACCGGCCGGGGTGCGATGCCCAAGGCCGGGCTCACCGGCTTCAGCGTCAGCGCGCTGCGCCTGCCCGGTGCGGTCGAGCCCTGGGAAGCCAGCGGTGCCGGTGCAGGCATCGGCAAGCCCGGGCACATCGCCAGCCCATTGCAGATCATGACCGAGGGCCCGCTGGGCGGCGCGGCCTTCAACAACGAGTTCGGCCGGCCCGCGCTGGGCGGCTACTTCCGGGTCTTCGAAATGGACGTGGCGGGCGTGAAGCGCGGCTACCACAAGCCCATCATGATTGCCGGCGGGCTGGGCTCGATCAGCGCTTCGCAGACGCACAAGAAGCGGTTTGCGGCCGGCACGCTGCTGGTGCAACTGGGCGGGCCCGGCATGCGCATCGGCATGGGCGGCAGTGCGGCCAGTTCGATGGCGTCGGGCAGCAACACGGCCGCACTCGACTACGACAGCGTGCAGCGTGGCAACCCCGAGATCCAGCGTCGCGCGCAGGAAGTCATCAACCACTGCTGGCGACTGGGGGCCCCCAGCCCCGGCACGCCGGGGCCGCCCCCCGCGGGCGCGGTGGACGACATCAACCCCATCCTCGCCATCCACGACGTCGGCGCCGGCGGCATCAGCAACGCCTTCCCCGAACTGGTGGACGGTGCCGGCAGGGGCGCCGTCTTCGACCTGCGGCGTGTGCCGCTGGAAGAAAGTGGTCTGGCGCCGAAAGAGATTTGGTGCAACGAAAGCCAGGAGCGTTACACCCTGGCTGTCGACCCTGCGCTGATGCCTCTGTTCGAGCAGATGTGCGCGCGTGAACGCTGCCCGTTTGCCGTCGTCGGCGTGGCCACCGACGCGCCGGCGCTGGTGCTGGAAGACGGCCCCGCGGGCGAACGTGTCATCGACATGCCCATGGACGTGCTGCTCGGCAAGCCGCCGAAGATGCACCGCGAGGTCACGCGCGTGGTGCGCAGCGAGGCGCCGCTGGACCTGACTGGCGTCAAGCTCGACGAGGTCGCGCTGGCCGTGCTGCGTCATCCGACGGTGGCCAGCAAGCGCTTCCTGGTGACGATCGGCGACCGCACGGTCGGCGGTTTGAGCTACCGCGACCCGATGGTCGGCCCCTGGCAGGTGCCGGTGGCCGACTGCGCCGTCACCCTGGCGGACTTTGCGGGCCTGCGCGGCGAGGCCATGGCGATGGGCGAGCGCACGCCGCTGGCGGCGCTCGATGCGCCGGCATCGGGCCGCATGGCGGTGGGCGAGGCGATCACGAACCTGCTGGCCGCGCCGATCGAGCTGTCGCGCGTCAAGCTCAGCGCCAATTGGATGGCGGCCTGCGGCGAACCCGGCGAAGACGCGGCGCTGTACGACACCGTGCGCGCGGTGGGCCTGGAGCTGTGTCCTGCACTCGGCATCGGCATCCCCGTGGGCAAGGACTCGCTGTCGATGAAGACACGCTGGTCAGACGGCGGCGAAACCCGGCAGGTGACGGCCCCGGTGTCGCTGATCGTCACCGCCTTCGCCACGCTGGACGATGTGCGGCACACATTGACACCGCAGTTGCAGGCGATCGAGGCCAGCCCCGGGGGCTCCGCGGGCGGCGACACCACGCTGGTGCTGATCGATCTGGGCCAGGGCCGCAACCGCATCGCCGGGTCGATGCTGGCGCAGGTGCTGGGCCGGTTTGGCTGCGCGCAGGCGGACGGCATTCCCGACCTGGACGACGCGGCATCGCTGAAGGCGTTGGTCGCCGCCGTCAACGAATTGCGCGCCCAGGGCCGCATCCTGGCCTACCACGACCGCAGCGACGGCGGCCTGTGGGCGGCGGTGTGCGAGATGGCCTTTGCCGGGCGCATGGGAGTGAGCCTGAACGTCGACATCCTGGTCACCGAGGGCGACGGCATTGCCGACAGCCGGGCCGAGTACGGCGACTCGAAGAACTGGGCCACGCAGGTCAGCGAGCGCCGCAACAGCCTGATGCTGAAGGCGCTGTTCAACGAGGAACTGGGTGTCGTGCTGCAGGTGCCGACTGCCGTGCGCAACGAGGTCATGCAGACCTTGCGCGCGCACGGTTTGAGCCGCCATGCGCACTTCGTCGGCAAGACCAACGACCGTGGCGCGGTCGAGGTCTGGCGCGACACCAAGTTGCAGTTCAGCGGCCCGCTGGCGACGCTGCTCGACGCCTGGGACGGTGTCAGCTGGCGCATCGCCCGCCAACGCGACAACCCGGCCTGCGCCGATGCCGAGCACGCTGCGGCCACGGCGTTCACTGCCACTGCCAGCTCGGACGACCCCGGCTTGCACGTGCATCTGAGCTTCCCCGCCCCCTTGGCCGCTGCCGCGCCAGCGGTGCACACCGCCCGCCCCAAGGTCGCCATCCTGCGTGAACAAGGCGTCAACAGCCAGCTGGAGATGGCGCGCGCCATGGACCTGGCGGGCTTCGAGACCTTCGATGTGCACATGTCCGACCTGCAGGCCGGCAGGGCGCGCCTGGACGCTTTTCAGGGCCTGGTGGCCTGCGGCGGCTTCAGCTACGGCGACACCCTGGGTGCGGGCGAGGGCTGGGCGCGGTCGATCCTGTTCAACGCCGCGCTGGCCGAGCAGTTCTCGAACTACTTCAACCGCCCCGAGACCTTCACGCTGGGCGTGTGCAACGGCTGCCAGATGCTGGCTGCGTTGAGCCCGCTGATCCCTGGCACCGCCGCCTGGCCGCGCTTCACGCGCAACCGCAGCCAGCAGTTCGAGGCCCGTCTGTCGCTGGTGGAAGTGCTGGAATCGCCCAGCCTGTTCTTCGCCGGCATGGCCGGCAGCCGCATCCCGATTGCGGTGTCGCACGGTGAAGGCCATGCCGACTTTTCTCGGCGTGGCGACGCGGCGGTGGTGCAGCGTGCGCTGCGTTTCGTCGATCATCGCGGCCAGCCGACCGAGACCTATCCGATGAACCCCAATGGCAGCCCCGCCGGCCTGACCGGCGTGACCACCGCCGACGGCCGCGTCACGGCGCTGATGCCGCACCCCGAGCGCGTGTTCCGCCAGGCGCAGATGAGCTGGGTGCCGCCCGGCACCGACCTGGCTGCGCCCAGCCCCTGGATGCAGATGTTCCACAACGCCCGGCGGTGGCTGCGATGAATGCCGCGCTGACCGTGCGCCGCCTGCTCGTCGACCTGGACACGCCCTTTGCGCGGCGCTGGAACGGCGGAGATGCGTTCCGCACGGCCTTGTTCAACGCGCTGTCGATGAGCTTCCCGGCCGGCGAGCAGGTTTTCATCGACAGCCTGAAGCGCGGGCTGGCGGCGCTGCCCGAGCCCGAGCGCGCGCGCTGGCAAGACGAGGTGCGCGGTTTCATCGGCCAGGAAGCCACGCACCGCCACATCCACCTGCGCTTTAACGCCCAGCTGGCGGCGCAGGGCGCGGTCAATCGCTGGGACGGGCGCATCGTCGCCCGGCGTGCGCAGATGGACCGGCTGGCTGCACGCAACTGGGTCGGGGTCACGGCCGCGACCGAGCATCTGACTGCCGTCTTCGCCGAGGTGCTGTTGAACCATCCGCGCTTGCTGCAGGGCGCCACACCGGCGCTGCGCGACCTGTGGCTGTGGCATTCCTGCGAAGAGACCGAGCACCGCAGCGTGGCCTTCGACATGTACCGCGCCATCGGCGGCAACGAGCTGTGGCGGCGCCGGCTGTTCCGCGTCGTCAGCGGCTACTTCGCCGCCGACCTGACGCGGCAGACGCTGCGCAACCTGTGGCACGACGGCGCGCTGTTCCTGCCGTCCACCTGGGTCAGCGCCTGGAAAGCGCTTTTCGCGCGTGGCGGGCTGGTGCGAGAAGGGCTGCCGCTGTGGCGCCGCTACCTGCACGGCGACTTCCACCCCGGTCAGGCCGACGGCGAGGTGGCCACCGCGTGGCTGGCCGCGCACGCTGAACTGGCGCCGCCGGTGATGGCGGCCGTAACGGCCGCAACGGCCACAACGGCTACAACGGCCACAGCGGCGACAGCGGCCACAGCGGCCACGGCTGCATTGGACATGGGCGCACCGTCCGCCCCTGCCGTCTCGGCAGTCACTCGGTGACGCGATGAGCCACCCGGCGCTGCAGCGTGCACAGGCCTTCGCGGCCGCGCACGGACTGCGGCGGCCGATGCTGCTGGCGCCGATGGCCGGGGTGCCTGCTGTGGCGCTGTCGGTGGCCGTGGCGCAGGCCGGTGGCATGGGCGCCCTGGGGGCACTGCTGATGCCGCCGCCGGCCATCGCCGACTGGGTGCTGCGCTATCGCGACGCGACGCGCTGTGATTCGCAGCCCGACGGCGCGCCGCTGCAAATCAACCTTTGGGTGCCCGACCCTCCGCCGTACCGCGACGCTGCCAACGAGGCCGCCTTGCGCGACTTCCTCGGCGGCTGGGGCCCGCCCGTGCCGCCCGAGGCCGGCGACGCCCGCCCGCCCGACTTCGATGCGCAGTGCGAAGCCGTGCTGGTGGCGCGGCCCACGGCGGTGTCGTCGATCATGGGTCTGTTCCCGGGCCCGTTCGTAGAGCGTCTGAAGCGTGCCGGCATCGCCTGGTGGGCCACCGTCACCACCGTGGCCGAGGCGCGCACTGCCGCCGCCGCGGGCGCGGACGTCATCGTCGCCCAGGGGGCCGAAGCCGGCGGCCACCGCGGCGCCTTCGACGCCGCCACGGCGCGCGATGCGGCGGTGGGCCTGTTTGCATTGCTGCCGCAGGTGGTGGATGCGGTGGCTGCGCGCGGCCTGCCGGTGGTGGCGACTGGCGGCATCGCCGACGCGCGCACCGTTGCTGCGGCCCTGCTGCTGGGCGCCAGCGCGGTGCAGCCGGGCACGGCTTTTCTGGCCTGTGCCGAGGCCGGCGTCGGCGCCGCCTGGGCGGCATCGCTGCCAGGCCTGGCACCGGAAGACACGCGGTTGACGCGCGCCTTCTCCGGCCGCTGGGGCCGTGCCATCGCCACCGACTACGTGCGTGCCGCGGCGGCTGCCGGTGCCCCCGAGCCCGCCCCATACCCGGTGCAACGCGGCCTCAGCGCCACGATGCGCGCCACGGCGGACCGGGCCGGCGGCGGACGCGGTGACCTGTCACGCCAGCAGGCGTGGGCCGGGCAGGGCGCGGGGCTGCTGCGCTCGCCGACGCCGCAGGCCGCAGCGCTCGCGGTGGCACTTTGGGACGGCGCCGAGGGACTGTTGCGGGGCCATTGAGACCCCCGGACAGCGGCGGCCCTGCCGTCGCCTCAGCGCACCGACCCCGCCAGCAACACGATCAAGGCCCCGGCGCCGCCCTGCGGCCCGCTGGCCTGGGTGAAGGCGATGACATCGGCGCACTGCGCCAGCCAGCGTTGCACCTTGGCCTTCAGCACCGGCTGGCGACCGGGCGATCCATGGCCCTTGCCGTGCACCACGCGCAGGCAGCGGTGGCCGCGGCGGCCGGCATCGCGCACAAACAGGGCCAGTGCGTCACGCGCCTCGTCCCGTTTGAGGCCGTGCAGGTCGATCTCGGCCTGCAGCGCCCAGTGCCCACGCCGCAGCCGTGTCACGACATCGGTGCCGACGCCGGCACGGCGAAAGGCCAGGCCGTCGTCGGTCAGCAGCAGCGACTCGACATCGACCTCGTCCGACAGCGCTTCCTTCAGCGCCGCGGCCTCGTCGGCCTCGCGCTGGAGCGGCAGCGGCGCCGGGCGCGGGCGCGGCGGCGGCAGGTGGCTGCGGTGGCGCGGCAGCGGCGTCACGGGGCCCACGGCGTCGGCAAACTGGCGCCGTGCACGATCGGCCTCGGCCCGCGCCGCGGCGGCGCGCTCGCGTGCCACCGCCGCATCGGCATCGCGCTGGCGCAGCGCGTCGCGCAAGGTACCGAGGGCCTTGAAGCTGCCGGCGCGCATCGGTTGCCGGCCCTCTAGATCAGGCCGCGTTCGGCCATCGACACCACCTGCCCCTGGCCGACGATGAAGTGGTCCAGCACACGCACGTCCACCAGGGCCAGCGCGGCCTTCAGCGTGCCGGTCAGGTATTCGTCGGCGCGCGATGGCTCGGCCACGCCCGAGGGGTGGTTGTGCGCCAGCAGCACGGCCGCGGCATTCAGTGCAAGTGCACGCTTGACGACCTCGCGCGGGTAGACGCTGGTCTGGCTGAGCGTGCCGCGGAACATCTCTTCCAGTCGCAGCAGACGGTGCTGCACGTCGAGAAACAGCACGGCGAAGACCTCATGCGGCAACCCGCCGAGCTGCAGCGCCAGATAGTCCTTGACCCGCTGTGGCGAGTCGAACACCGGCGCTGCCTGCACCTGCTGCGCCAGCGCGCGCCGCGCGATCTCGAGCACCGCCAGCAATTCGGCCCGCTTGGCCGGGCCCAGGCCCTTGATGCCCTGCAGCCGCGTGCCGTCGGCCTGCAGCAGCCCGGCAAAGCCACCGCAGCGCTGCAATACATCGGCCGCCATCGCCACCACGCCCTGGCCGCGTGTGCCGGTGCGCAGCAGCAGGGCCAGCAACTCGGCGTCGGACAGCACTGCCGCGCCGCGGGCCAGCAGCTTCTCGCGGGGGCGCTGGTCTGCGGGCACATCTTTCATGGGGCGCTAGGGCGGCGGTGCGAGGTGCAAGAGGGCAAGGTGAAAGGGCAAGGGGAAGGCGGCAGCGCGGCATGGACACATCGAACCCGGGCCCACCTGCACCCCTAGAATCAATCCAGTCTATGCGACCGCGCCTCGCCCGCGCCGACCCCCGTGAATCTGATCCAGCCCGGCTCTTTCCTGACGCTGCACTACCGCCTCGCCGGCCCGGACGGGGCCGATGTCGTCAGCACCTTTGCCGACAAGCCGGCCACGCTGTCGCTGGGCGCGGGCCTGCTCGCGCCAGCCATCGAGGCGCGTCTGATCGGCCTGCCCGAGGGCGCGCACGAGAGTTTCGATTTGCCCGCCGGCGCGGCCTATGGCGAGCGCAACCCGGCACTGCTGCAGCGCGTGAAGCTCAGCCTGCTGCTTGAACTGGGCGACCCCGACGAGGCTTACGCGCCAGGCGAGGTGGTGCAATTTCCGACGCCCGACGGGCAGGGCCAGTACGCAGGCGTCGTGCGTGAACGTGGCCCCGACTGGGTATTGTTCGATTTCAACCACCCACTCGCCGGGCAGCCCGTGCGTTTCGAGGTGCAAGTGCTGGGGGTCTTGTGATGCTGGAAGAGGTGGTGCTGGCCGAACCGCGCGGTTTTTGCGCCGGGGTCGACCGTGCAATCGAGATCGTCGAACGCGCGCTGACGCGCTTCGGCGCGCCCATCTACGTGCGCCACGAGATCGTGCACAACACCTATGTCGTCAACGACCTGAAGGCCAAGGGCGCGATCTTCATCGAGGACCTGGCCGACGTGCCCCCTGGCGCCACCCTGGTCTTCAGCGCCCACGGTGTCAGCCAGGCGGTGCGCAAGGAGGCGGCGGCACGCGGCTTTCAGGTCTTCGATGCCACCTGCCCGCTGGTGACCAAGGTGCATGTCGAGGTCGCCAAATTGGACAAGGAGGGCTACGAGTTCATCATGATCGGCCACAAGGGCCACCCCGAGGTCGAAGGCACCATGGGCCAGCTCAGCGAGGGCATCTACCTCGTCGAGGAAGTCGATGACGTGGCCAAGGTCAAGCCGCGCGGCGAAAAGTTGGCTGTGGTGACGCAGACCACGCTGAGCGTGGACGACGCGGCCGTCATCATGGCCGAGGTCAAGCGCTGCTTTCCGCACGTGCGAGAACCGAAGAAGCAGGACATCTGCTACGCCACGCAGAACCGCCAGGACGCGGTCAAGGTGATGGCGCCTGGCGTGGACGTGGTCATCGTCGTCGGCAGCCCCACCAGCAGCAACAGCAACCGCCTGCGTGAACTGGCCGAGCGCCTGGGCACCGAGGCCTACATGGTCGACAAGGCCGAAGACCTGCAGGCGCATTGGTTCGACGGCCGGCGGCGCGTGGGCCTGACGGCGGGCGCCTCGGCGCCCGACATCCTGGTGCAGCAGGT
>JBBSCX010000162.1:0-8054 GCA_038249905.1 Burkholderiales bacterium | reverse complement strand
TGCGTCACTGCGTCTGCGTCACTGCATCTGCGTCGCTGCATCTGCGTCACTTCCTCTGCGTCACTGTGCCTGCGCCACTCTCCGGCGTCGCCAGGTCGCATCGCTTGGTCGGCATCGCTTTGTCTGCGTCGCGTTGCTGCATCGCGGTGTCGGCTTCGCTTCGGCCCCTGGCTACACTGCGCCTCCCATGACCGGCCCACACCGCCCCGAAGCGTATCCCCCCTGCACGGCCAGCCCGCGCCGACGGGTGTTGTTCACGGGCTGGGCCGCCTTGACCGGCTTGACCGCACTGCTGCCGGGCTGTGCTCTGTTCGGCAACCAGACGCCCTTGCGTGTCAACCTGGTCGGTATCGACCCGCTTCCGGGCGAGGGTCTGGAGTGGCGCTTCATGGCCCGCCTGCGGCTGCAGAACCCGAGCGAGCAGAGTTTCGACTTCGACGGCCTCTCGCTCGACATCGAGCTGCGCCGGCTGCCCTTCGCCAGCGGCGTCAGCAGCCAGCGCGGCAGCCTGCCGCGCTTTGGCGAGCTGGTGCTTGGCGTGCCTGTCACCGTGCCCGCGGGCGCTCTGGTGCGCCAGGGTCTGTCCCTGCTGCGCAGCGGCGGGGAGGTCGGCCGGATCGCCTACGAGGTGAGCGGTCGCCTGGGCGGCAACTTCATCGGCGGCATGACCGGGGCGACACGCTTCGAGGCCCAGGGCGAGATCGACTGGCCGCCGGGGTCGACTGCTCCTGGAACGCCGGGGTCATCCCGGACGCCCGGGACGCCGGGAACACCCATCCCACCGCCCCCGGCCGGGACCACCCGGTCTTGAGCGCCGAGCCCGAGACCCCCGCCGCGCTCCTGCGCCGGCCGCCGCGCAGCTATGTGCTGCGCGCCGGCCGCATGGGCTCAGGACAACAGCGTGCGCTGTCCGAGTTGGGGCCACGCTACGTGCTGCCCTTCAGCGCAGCGCCCTGCGATTTCGACGCCGTGTTCGGGCGCCAGGCGCCGCGGGTGCTGGAGATCGGCTTCGGCATGGGTGACGCCACGGCGCAGGTTGCGGTGGCGGCACCGGGCACCGACTTCATCGGCATCGAGGTGCACGAGCCCGGAGTCGGCGCGCTGCTCAAGCGCATCGGCGAGCTTCAACTGGCCAATCTGCGCCTGCTGCAGCACGACGCCGTCGAGGTGCTGCAGCACATGGTCGCGCCGGCCAGCCTGGCAGGCGTGCATGTCTGGTTTCCGGACCCCTGGCACAAGAAGCGCCACCAAAAGCGGCGCCTGATCCAGCCGCAACTGGTCAGCCTGCTGGCCAGCCGCATCGCCCCCGGCGGCTACCTGCACTGCGCCACCGACTGGCAGGACTACGCGGCGCAGATGCTGGACGTGCTGGCGGCCGAACCGGCGCTGCGCAACACCGCCGACGGCTTTGCGCCCAAGCCCGACTGGCGGCCGCTGACGAAGTTCGAGCAGCGTGGTCTGAAGCTGGGCTACGGTGTCTGGGACCTGCTGTTCACGCGACGCCGCTGAGGCGCATCGCACTCGGTCAACTGTCCCAGCTGACCCAGCCCGTCCACGCTGTCAGCAGCACCAGGCCGCCGAAGACGATGCGGTACCAGGCGAAGACAGTGAAGTCGTGGGTGGACACATAGCGGACCAGCCAGCGGATGCAGACGAGCGCGCTGATGAAGGCCATCACCGTGCCGACGACGAACATCGGCAGGTCGGCCCAGGCCAGCAGGTCGCGCTGCTTCCATACCGAGTACGCACCGGCGCCCATCAGCGTCGGGATGCCGAGGTAGAAGCTGAACTCGGTGGCCGCCTTGCGCGAAAAGCCCAGCACCAGCGCGCCGATGATGGTGGCACCCGATCGACTGGTGCCAGGGATCAGCGCCAGGCACTGCAGCAGTCCCACCTTCAGCGCGTCCAGCGGCGTCATGTCGTCCACCGTCTCGACCCGCGCCAGACGGGCGCCCTCCAGGTCGCGCTCGCCGTACAGGCGCTTGTGGCGGCGCTCGACCCACAGGATGACGAAGCCGCCGACCACCAGCGCCACCGCCACCGGCACCGGGTAGAACAGGTGCTGCTTGACCCAGCTGCCCAGCAGCAGGCCGAACACCGCCGCCGGCAGGAACGCCACCCCCACATTGAGCGCAAAACGCTGCGCCACCGGGTCGTGGGTGATGCCGCGCACGGTCGCCAGCAGGCGGGCGCGGTACTCCCAGACGACGGAAAACATGGCGCCGGTCTGGATTGCGATCTCGAACACCTTGACGCGTTCGCCGGTGAAGTCCAGCAGCGACCCCGCCAGGATCAGGTGGCCGGTGGACGAGATGGGCAGGAACTCGGTCAGGCCCTCGACGATGCCCATCAGGGCGGCCTTCAACAACAGTATCGGATCCACGCCCTGCGGCCCCCGGGATGCGCCTTTGCGAAGCGGCGGATGATAGGGGCCGCCTTGACCACCCTGGGGTGCAAAAGGTACATTACTGACCCATCGGTCATTAATTTATGCCCATCTCGAGACATCCTGCCGCCCCCTTGGCACCCGCTTGCGCCCCCACTCCCGCTGCGGCCCGCACCGTCGCCACCACCCAGGCCGGTGCGGCGCCGCGCCAGCGCCGCAAGCAGACACGTCCGCAGGAATTGCTGGACGCGGCGCTGACGCTGTTCGTCGAGAAGGGCTTCGCGGCGACGCGCGCCGAGGAAGTGGCGCGTGCCGCCGGTGTGTCCAAGGGCACGCTGTATCTGTACTACCCGAGCAAGGAAGAATTGTTCAAGGCCGTGGTGCGACAGAACATCTCCAACCTGATCGCCGAGGGCCAGGCCCTGGTGGGCAGCTTCGAGGGCAGCAGCTCCGAGCTGCTGGGCGCGCTGATGGCGCGCTGGTGGGAACGGGTCGGCAGCACGCCCGCGGCCGGCATCCACAAGGTGGTGCTGGCCGAGGTGCGCAACTTCCCCGAGCTGGCGCAGTTCTATACCGACGAAGTCATGATCCCTGCCGACAGGCTGTTCTGCAGCGCCGTCGAACGCGGCATTGCCGGCGGCGAGTTCCGCGCTCTGCCGGTGCACGAGGTGGCGCATGCCTTGATCGCGCCGATGATCTTCATGGCCCTGCACCAGCATTCCTTCGGTGCCTGCCCGGTGCACGGCGCCATCGAAGTGCAGCCGGGCGACGTGCTGCGCACCCACCTGCAATTGGTGCTGTGCGGGCTGCAGCGGCCAGACAGGCCGGCGCCGACGCCGCCACTAAACTCCGCGGGTTTGCCCGCAGCCTGCCGCGCCTGACGCCATGGACACCGAAACCGCCCGCTTCAACATGATCGAACAGCAGATCCGCCCCTGGGAGGTGCTGGATCAGACCGTGCTGGGCCTGTTGGCCAGCGTTCGGCGCGAGGACTTCGTGCCGCCGGCGCTGCGCGCGATGGCCTTCATGGACACCCAGGTGCCGCTGCCCGTCGGCGACGACCCGGCCCCAGGCGCGTGCATGCTGGAGCCGAAGGTCGAAGCGCGGCTGCTGCAGGCACTGGCGGTGCAACGGCACGAGCGGGTGCTGGAGATCGGCACCGGCTCGGGCTTCATGGCCGCGCTGCTGGCCCACCGGGCGCAGCAGGTGACGACACTGGAATGCCGCCCGGCGCTGGCGCAGATGGCGCGCGACAGCCTGCGCCGCAACGGCGTCGTCAATGCCACGGTGCGCGACGTCAGTGCAGCAGCTGGCGCGCTGGGCCTGGCGGTCGAGGCACCGTTTGACGCCATCGTGCTGTCGGGATCGGTGGCAGCGGTGCCGCAGGCGCTGTTGCAGCAACTCGCACCAGGCGGGCGGCTGGTGGCCATCGTGGGCGAATTGCCCATCATGCGCGCGCGGCTGATGCGACGCGTCGGCGACACCGCCTGGTCCGAGACCGAACTGTTCGACACCGTGGCGCCGCGACTGGAGGGCTTTGCCGAGACGCCGCGTTTTCGTTTCTGAGGCCAGCCCGCGATGTCTGCACGTCCGCCTGTCTGCCCGTCTGCCTGTCCGTCCGCCTGTCCGCCCGCCGTGTGCCGTCTGTCTGCCGTCCGTCGCCGCATTCGAGCCGGCTGGCGCTCTGCCCGCGCAAGTCGTCGCATGACCACCGCGCAGCGCCCCCTGCCCCGCCTATAACCCCGGCTGCTGTGCCCCACCCCAGCCAACCCAGGACTGTTTTCATGCGTTCTTCGATCCGTTCGCCCCGCACTCAAGCCCACAGGACTGCGCCCGGCCCCTGGCGCCCCCTGGCCCTGGCCGCGCTGGCCACGTTGGTGGCGTTGGGCGCCAGCGGCGCGGCGTCGGCTCAGAGCCTGAAGGATCTGTACGAGGCGGCGCGCGCCTTCGACGCCACCTACCAGGCGTCACGCGCGTTGTCGGACGCGGCCCGGTATCGCGCGGCGCAGGCCGAGGCGCTGGGCCTGCCCGCGGCCAGCCTGTTTGCCGATGTCGGCACCTCGCGCAACGAGCCCACGCGCGGCCCTGCCAGCACCACCACCAACCTGAGCGCGTCGCTGAACGGGCGCGTGCCGCTGTTCAACCGTGCCAACGGCGCCAGCATCGCGCAGGCGCGCAAGTCGCTCCTCAGCGCGCAGGCCGACCTGGACTCGGCCGAGCAGGACCTGATCGTGCGTGTGGCAGGCGCTTACTTCGACGTGCTGGCGTCGCAGGACAACCTGGGCACGGTGCGGGCCAACAAGACGGCGACGACCGAACAGCTGGCCTCGGCCAAGCGCAACTTCGAGGTCGGCACCGCCACCATCACCGATACACGCGAAGCGCAGGCGCGCTTTGACCTGGTCGTGGCGCAGGAGATCGCGGCCGAAAACGACCTGCGCGCCAAGCGCATTGCGCTCGACCAGCTGGTGGGCCGCAACATCGTCGAGCCCAGGCCACTGAAGGTGCCCGTGGTACTGCCCGCGACCGTGCCCGCCAACCCCGAGGAATGGGTGACTGTGGCTGACAGCCAGCACCCGACGGTGCGGCGTGCCCGCGTCGGCCTGGAGATCGCGCAGCTGGAGTCGCAGCGCGCCGATGCCGGCCGCCTGCCGACGGTGGACGCCGTCGGCTCCATCGGGCCCGGCACGGCGCGCACCAGCGGCCGCGGCTCCAGCACCACCACCAACGCCAGCGTGGGCCTGCAGCTCACCTGGCCGCTGTACACCGGCGGCCTGGTGCAGAACCGCATCAAGGAAGCGCTTGCGCTGGAAGAAAAGTCGCGCAACGACCTCGAGGCGGCGCGCCGCGGCGTCGCCCAGGCCACCCGTGTGGCCTGGTTCGGCGTGCAGTCGGGGCAGGCCCAGGTGCGCGCGCTGGAGGCCGCCGAGGCCTCGACCCAGCTGGCGCTGGAAGCCACGCAGCTGGGCTACCGCGTCGGCGTGCGCGTCAACCTGGACGTGCTGAACGCGCAGAGCCAGCTCTTCAATACCCGGCGCGATCTGGCCCGTGCCCGTTACGACGTGCTGCTGGGCAGCCTGCGCCTGCGCCAGGCCTCGGGCCAGCTGGGCGCGGGCGACGTCGACGCGCTGAACCAGCTGCTGATGCCCTGACCGGCGGGCGGGCCGCCCAGGCTTCAGGCGGCGGCATCCCTGGCGGCGTGCATGGGGTAGTGGACACCCACCTGCTGGCGCATGCGGTCCATCGTGTCGGCCAGAGCCAGGGTTTCTGCATGCGGCATCTGCGGGCTCTCGACCAGGCCGGCGCGCACGCAACGCATGGCTTCGCGCACCTCGCCTTCGAAGCCGTTGATCTCGAACGGCCGCTCGGCCGTCAGCGTGGCCTGGCCCGCGCGCCACAGCTCGGCGTGCCGGGCCTGCCAGAAGTCCTGCGGCAATACGATGGTGCCCAGCTCGCCATGCATGCGAAAGGCGTTGTCGGCATGGCTGTCGAAGGCACAGAACATCTGCGCCACGACGCCGCCTTCGAACTGCAGTTGGGCGCTCAGACGCTGATCGACCCCGGTCGGCGCCAGCACGGCCTGCGCCTGCACGTGCTGCAGCGGCGGGCAGGTGCCCAGCGACTGCGCCAGCGCCCAGCGCGACACCGCCAGGTTGTAGATGCCGATGTCCAGCAGCGCACCACCGGCCTGCGCCGGATCGAAGGCGCGGCTGGCGGGATCGAAGGGGATGTGGAAGGCAAAGCTGCTGTGCAGCACGCGCAAGGCGCCGATCTCGCCTTGCTGCAGCCACATGGCCACCTCGGCGTACACGGGCAGGAAGCGTGTCCACAGTGCCTCCATCAGGAACAGGCCGCGCTGCCGGGCCAGGTCCACCAGGGCCTGGGCCTCGGCCGCGCTGGGCACCAGGGGCTTTTCGCACAGCACGGGCAGGCCGGCCTGCAGGCAGGCCTGCACCGCTGCGCCATGGAAGGCGTGCGGGGTGGCGATGTAGACGGCGTCGAGGTCGGCACGCTCCAGCAGGGCAGACACCGAGGGCGCCACGGCAACGGCCGGCCGGTCCGGCAGGGACCAGCCTGTGGCGAAGGCTTGCGCCCGCGCCGGGTCGCGCCCCGTCAGCGCCACCAGACGGCTGCCGGGCAGCCGCTGTGCCGCCTCGGCAAAGCGGTGGGCGATGCGGCCGGGGCCGATCAGGCCCCAGCGGAAATCGGGCAGGTTCACGGGTGCCGTGGTCGACGCCGCAGCATGTCGACGATGGCCCGTGCCATGCGCACCGCGGCGCCGCGGTGCGCGGCCCCGAAGGCCAGCGCATGCCGGGCCTGGGCATCGCGCCCGGACGCATCGGCCAACAGGGCGGTGGCCCGCCGGACGGCGGCATCGATGTCAGCCACACGTTCTGCGGCACCGGCGGCCAGCGCATCGTCGGCCGCCTGGGCGAAGTTGAAGGTGTGCGGCCCCATCAGCAGCGGGCAGCCGCAGGCCGCGGCCTCGATCAGGTTCTGCCCGCCCAAGGGCTCGAAGCTGCCGCCCAGCAGCGCCACGTCGGCCGCAGCGTAGTACAGCGGCATCTCGCCCAGGCTGTCGCCCAGCCAGACATCGGCCTGCATCGCGGCCGCAGGCGGCGTTTCGGTGTCGGCGGCCCAGAGGCTGCGCCGGGCCAGACGGAGCCCGGCCGCCGCCACCCGGCCCGCGACCTCGTCGAAGCGCTGCGGATGGCGCGGCACCAGCAGCAGCAGAGGCTGCGGCTGCGGTGCGGGGTGCGTCGTCCCTTGCGTCGTCCCTTGCGTCGACCCTTTCGTCGACACCTGCGTCGACACCTGCGTCATCGGCTGCGTCCTCCCTTGAGACATGACCTGGCGTTGCCACGCCGCCAGCACGAGCGCTTCCTCGCCTTCGCGCGTCGCCGCCGCCAACACCACCGGCCGGCCCAGCGCCCGGCGCCAGGCGCGACCGCGTGCCAGCAGTTCGGGCGCAGGGCTGAGATCGAACTTCAGGTTGCCCATCACCTGCACCGCGGCGTCGCGCGCACCGGCCGCGCGCAGGCGCCGGGCATCTTCGGCCGTCTGCGCCAGCACGGCGTCGAAGGCCGCCACGGCCGGCCGCATCAATGGCGACAGGCGCTGGCCCTTGCGCAGGCTGCGTTCGGACAGCCGCGCGTTCGCCAGCACCGTCGGCACACCTGCGGCCCGCGCGGCCTGCAGCAGGTTCGGCCAGACCTCGGTTTCCATCAATACCCCGGCCACCGGCCGGTGGCGCGCGAAGAAGCGCCGCACCGCCCCCGGCGTGTCGTAGGGCAGCCAGACCTGGGCATCGCCCGGGCGCAACAGCGCCATGCCGGCGGCGCGACCGGTGGCCGTGCCATGCGTCAGCAGCAGGCGCAGGCCGGGCTGCTGCGCGCGCAGGGCCTCGATCAACGGCGCGGCAGCACGGGTCTCGCCCAGCGACACGGCATGCAGCCACAGCCGGCCGGTAGCTGGCCCGCCGTCCTTGCCGTCCTTGCCGTCCTTGCCGACCTTGCCGTCAACGTCCTCAGCGTCTTCAGCAGCGCCAAGACCCAGGCGCTCTTGCCAGTGCCTGCGGTAACCGGGCTCGGCCCGCCCCCGCCGCCACAGCCGCGCCAGGTAGGCCGGCGTGGCCAGGCGCAGCACGGTGGCATACAGCGCCAGGGCC
>JBBSCX010000161.1:0-8109 GCA_038249905.1 Burkholderiales bacterium | reverse complement strand
TTCCAGCTCCTGGATGATCTTGCCGTTGCCGCGCACCGGGCCGTCCAGGCGCTGCAGGTTGCAGTTGACGACGAAGATCAGGTTGTCCAGCTTTTCGCGTGCCGCCAGGCCGATGGCGCCCAGGCTCTCGGGCTCGTCCATTTCGCCGTCGCCGCAGAACACCCACACCTTGCGCTTGGACGTGTCGGCGATGCCACGCGCATGCAGGTACTTCAGGAAGCGCGCCTGGTAGATCGACATCAACGGCCCCAGGCCCATGCTGACAGTGGGGAACTGCCAGAACTCGGGCATCAGCTTGGGGTGCGGGTAGCTGCTCAGGCCCTTGCCGCCCACTTCCTGGCGGAAGTTGAGCATCTGCTGCTCGGTGATGCGCCCTTCCATGAAGGCGCGGGCGTAGATGCCGGGGCTGCTGTGGCCCTGGATGTAGAGCAGGTCGCCGCCGTGTTCCTTGCCCGGCTCGGTGCTCTCGGCATGCCAGAAGTGGTTGAAGCCGGCCGCGAACATGTGCGCCACGCTGGCAAAGCTGCTGATGTGTCCGCCGAGGTCGCCGCCGTCGGCGGGATGCAGGCGGTTGGCCTTGACCACCATCGCCATCGCGTTCCAGCGCATGTAGGCGCGGAGTCGACCCTCAAGCTCGAGGTTGCCGGGGCTGTGCTCTTCCTGGTTGGGCTCGATGCTGTTGACGTAGCCGGTGTTGGCGCTGAACGGCATGTCGATGCTGTTCTGGCGCGCGTGCTCCAGCAATTGCTCCAGCAAAAAGTGCGCACGCTCCGGGCCCTCGGCCGCGATCACGCCCGACAGCGCGTCCAGCCACTCCCGCGTTTCCTGGCCGTCGGTGTCGACGGCGTCGTTGGCGGCAGCGCCGAGAGGGGATTCCGGCAGAGCGGACATGGCAGTCTCCTGGGGTCGGTGTGTTGTAACCGGGCCGGAGTGTGTCACAGACCCCGTTGATTCCAAATAGCGACTTTAGTTTTCTTAATATGAAATGCAATCAGTCCTCTCGCCGCGCCCGACCCACCCGCAGTCGAGGCCCGCGCGACCACCCGGACATATCAAGGCCCCTGGAGATAATGCGCCGGCATGAGCCCCGCCCCCGCGCCCACCACCGAAGCCGCCGGCCTGCCCAGTGGCCGTCGGCTGCTGGGCCGCTGGTGGCGACGCCAGTCGCCGGCGCGGCAAGACCGCTTCGCCACCCTCGGACCTCTGCTGTCGGTGCTGTTGTTCCTCGCGGCCATCATCTCGGCCTTCTGGTACCTGCGCAACGAGGAAATCCAGCGTGAGACCGAATCCGTCAAGCGCGACACCGAGATCACGCAGCAGCAGATCGGCCTGCGCCTGATCCAGAACCAGGAGGCCATGACCCGCATCGCGCGCGAACTCGTCACGCGCGAAACCCGTGTCGAGAGCTTCGTCAGCCAGGCCATGGCCTTCACCCGCGAGCGGCCCGAGATCACGCAGATCCAGTGGCTGTCTGCCAACCGCGTGGCGCGAGCCAGCCACGCCGCGCTGCTGCACACCACCCCGCCGCCGCCGCGCACGGAGGACAACACCGCGCAACGACCGGCCGGCGATGCCGCGGCGGCACTTTCACCGCCCGTCACCAGCGAAGCCGAACGTGCCTTCAATACCGCACGCAGCACGCGGCTGTCGGTGTATTCGCGGGCCTACACCGACGCGGCCGGTGCGTCGGTGTTCCAGATGCATGTGCCACTGATCGAGCGCAGTGCTTTTGCCGGCACGCTCGTCGTCGAGTACTCGGTCGATGCCTTGCTGCGCTACTTCGTGCCTGCCGACGTGGCGCAGCGCCACACGCTGCTGGTGCTTGACGAAGCGCAGCGCACCCTGGCGTCGACCGTGACGGCGATGCCGGGCGCGCCGTTAACGGTCGAAGACCGCCCCGCCCCGATCTACAGCGACGCCCCACTGACCCCGGCGTTGAATGGCCTGGTATTGCGCGGCCAGGGCTGGCGCACCAGCATTGGCCTGATCGGCAACACCCTGTTCTGGATGGTGGTGGCCTTGTCGGTGCTGACGGTGTGGATGCTGCTGGGCACCTGGCGCCATGTGCGGCGGCGGGCGCAGATCCAGGGCGCGCTGGTGCAGGAAACGAACTTTCGCCGCGCGATGGAAAACAGCATGCCCACCGGCATGCGCGCGATGGACCTGGACGGCCGCATCACCTACGTCAACGCCGCCTTCTGCGCCATGACGGGCTTTCGCGACAACGAACTGGTGGGCCGCCTGCCACCCTACCCGCACTGGCCGCCGGAGCGCATCGAAGAGAACACGCGACTGCTGCAGCAGGAACTGCAGGGCCGCAGCCCGGCCGCCGGCATTGAGGTGCGCGTGATGCGCAAGGACGGCAGCCTGTTCGACGCCCGCATGTATGTCAGCCCGCTGATCGACCCCAAGGGGCAGCAGACCGGCTGGATGACGAGCATGACCAATATCACCGAGGCCAAGCGCATCCGCGACCAGCTCTCGGCCAGCCACGAACGCTTCACGACCGTGCTGGAAGGGCTGGACGCCAGCGTCAGCGTGCTGTCGGTGCAGCAGGGTGAACTGCTGTTCGCGAACCGCAGTTACCGCCTGTGGTTCGGCGGCGATGCGCGCGGCCACGCCTTGATGGCCGGCGGCGCCGGGGCCGAGGACTTCGTGCCCGGGCCCGAGGACGAGGTCGACCCGCTGTCGGGCCTGCCGACGCAGGAACTGACCGAAACCGGTGCCGACCCGCGCGAGGTCTTTGTCGAGTCGCTGCAGAAGTGGTTCGACGTGCGCGCGCGCTACCTGCAGTGGACCGACGGCCGGCTGGCGCAAATGGTGATCGCCACCGACATCACCGCCCGCCTGCGCGCCGAAGAACAAAGCGCCGCGCAGGCCGAAAAGGCCCAGGTGACGAGCCGGCTGGTGACGATGGGCGAGATGGCCAGTTCGGTCGCGCACGAACTGAACCAGCCGCTGACGGCCATCACCAACTACTGCAACGGCATGGTGTCGCGCGTCAAGGCCGACACCATCCTGAAGGACGATTTGGTGGCGGCGCTGCAGAAGACGGCGCGCCAGGCCGAACGCGCCGGGCAGATCATCCACCGCATCCGCGCCTTCGTGAAACGCAGCGAACCGCAGCGCCAGCCCTCGCAGGCCCGGCAGATCATCGACGACGCGGTCGATCTCGCCGGCATCGAGTTGCGACGGCGCAATGTCGCCATCCACTCCTACGTGGCGCAGCGCCTGCCGGTGATCATGGCCGACCCCATCCTGATCGAGCAGGTGCTGCTGAACCTGCTGAAGAACGCGGCCGAAGCCATCGACAGCGCCACATTGCCGAGCTCACGCCGCCACATCGAATTGCGCGTGGTGCCGCGCCATACGCCCGAGGAAGGCGGCGTGATCGAGTTCAGCGTCACCGATACCGGCCCGGGCATCAAGGACGAGGTCATCGACCGGCTCTACGAGGCCTTCTTCTCGACCAAGGCCGAAGGCCTGGGCATCGGTCTGAGCCTGTGCCGCACCATCGTCGAGAGCCACCGTGGCCGGATGCGGGCGCAGAACCTCTACAATGGCACCCAGATCGTCGGGTGTCGTTTTTCCTTCACGCTGCCTGTCGATGTGGCGCCGCGCGACGATGCTGCGGCGGCACCGGCCGACCCGGCAGATGGCGGGGAATCTGCCGTATCTGCCGCCGTGTTTGCCGCCCTACCCACCGCCACACCCACCGCCCTGACCGCCGCTGTACCCGCCGCCGTGCAAAGCGCCTCGCCACGGTTTGCCTCACTCCCCACCGTCACCCCCGAATGAGCCTGATTCCCAAGAAGGGCACTGTCTATGTCGTCGACGACGACGAGGCCGTGCGCGACTCGCTGCAGTGGCTGCTCGAGGGCAAGGATTACCGCGTCAAGTGCTTCGATTCGAGCGAGAGCTTTCTGTCCCGCTTCGACCCGCGCGAGGTGGCCTGCCTGATCGCCGACATCCGCATGGACGGCATGAGCGGCCTGGATTTGCAAGACCGCCTTCTTGAACGCAAGAGCCCGCTTCCCATCGTCTTCATCACCGGGCATGGCGATGTGCCGATGGCGGTGACGACGATGAAGAAGGGCGCGATGGATTTCATCGAAAAGCCGTTCAAGGAAGAAGACCTGCTGGGCCTGGTCGAACGCATGCTGGACCAGGCACGCAGCGCCTTCAGCCAGCACCAGGAACAGGCCAGCCGCGACGCTCTGCTGTCGCGCCTGACCACGCGCGAAGCCCAGGTGCTCGAACGCATCGTCGCCGGCCGCCTGAACAAGCAGATCGCCGACGACCTGGGCATCAGCATCAAGACCGTCGAGGCGCACCGCGCCAACATCATGGAAAAGCTGAACGCCAACACCGTGGCCGACCTGCTGAAGATCGCGCTGGGCGCACAGAGCAAGGCCTGATTCCCTGAGCGCCGCTCTCGCCTCGGGCTTTCCCGTCGCTCCACATCCCCCCGAAGGGCCGCTTGCGAGCGGCCCTTTGACATTCCGACAATCCCTGCCATGACAGCCCGACTCATCGACGGCACCGCCCTTTCCGGCCAAATCCGCCAGCAACTGGGCGAACGCGCCGCGGCGCTAGGCGCAGGGGGGCACAAGCCGGGGCTGGCGGTGGTCCTGGTCGGCGAGGACCCGGCCAGCGCGGTCTATGTGCGCAACAAGGTCCGCGCCTGTCACGAACACGGCCTGCATTCGACGCTCGAGACCTACCCGGCCGACCTGGCCGAGGCGGCATTGCTGGCCCGCATCGCGGCGCTGAATGTCGACCCCGCCATCCACGGCATCCTGGTGCAGATGCCGCTGCCGCGCCACATCGACGCGCAGAAGGTCATCGCCGCCATCGCCACGCACAAGGACGTGGACGGCTTCTCGGTGCTGTCTGCGGGTGAACTGGCCAGTGGCCTGCCAGGACTGCGCCCCTGCACGCCCTGGGGCTGCATGAAGCTGATCGAGAGCACCGGCGTGGCGCTGCGCGGTGCGCACGCGGTCGTCATCGGCCGCAGCAACACGGTGGGCAAGCCGATGGCGCTGCTGCTGCTGCAGGCCCATGCCACCGTCACCGTGTGCCACAGCGCCACGCCAGACCTCAAGCGGCACACCTTGCAGGCCGACATCCTGGTCTCAGCCGTCGGCCGCCGCGGCACGGTCACGGCCGACATGGTCAAGCCCGGGGCCGTCGTCATCGACGTGGGCATCAACCGTGACGACGCGGGCAAGCTCTGCGGCGACGTGGACTTCGCGCCCGTGCGCCAGGCGTTGGGCCCGCAGGGCTGGATCAGCCCGGTGCCGGGTGGGGTCGGGCCAATGACGATCACGATGCTGCTGTCGAACACGCTGGATGCCGCCGAGGCGGCAGAGGAACGGGCATGAACACATCACCTGTCATCGCTGAAGCGAACCCCCTGCTGCAGCCGGCCGACCCGCCGGCCTTCGACCGCGTGGCGCCGGAACATGTCACGCCGGCACTGGACCGGCTGCTGGCCGACGCCGACGCCGCGCTGGAACACGCCGTGGGCCCCGAAGTACCGGCCGAGTGGATGGCGCTGTCGGCGGTGCTGGACGTGGCGGTGGAGCGTCTGCGCACCGCCTGGGGCCAGGTGCGGCACCTGCAGGGCGTGGCCGACACGCCGGCCCTGCGCGCCGCGCACGCCGAGAACCTGCCGCGCGTCACCGACTTTTACACCCGGCTGGGCGCCGATGAGCGCCTGTATGCCAAGTACAAGGCCATCGCCAGCGGCGCTGGGGCAGCTTCGCTGACGCCGGCGCAGTGCAAGGCACTGGGCGACGCGCTGCGCGACTTCGTGCTCGGCGGCGCCGAACTGCAGGGCGCCGCGCGTGAACGTCACGCGCAGATCCAGGAGCGCCTGGCCGCACTGTCGCAACGGTTTGGCGACCATGTGCTCGACGCCACCGACGCCTTCGAGTCGTGGGTCGACGAGGCAGCGCTGGCCGGCGTGCCGGCTGACGTGGTCGCTGCCGCCCGCGCCGCCGCACAGGCCGCCGGGCGCGAGGGCTGCAAGCTGACGCTGCACATGCCTTGCTACCTGCCGGTGATGCAGTACGCCGACAAGCGCGCGCTGCGCGAAGAGTTGTACCGGGCCCATGGCACACGGGCCAGCGAATTCGGCCCGGCCGAGCGCGACAACGGCCCGGTAATGGCCGAACTGCTGGCCCTGCGCCACGAGGAAGCGGGCCTGCTGGGCCAGCCCAGCTACGCCCACCTGTCGCTGGTGCCGAAGATGGCCGACAGCCCCGACGAGGTGCTGGGTTTCGTGCGCGACCTGGCACGCCGTGCGCGGCCGCACGCCGAACGTGAACTGGCGCAACTGCGTGAATTTGCCGCAGCGCAACTGGGCCTGAACGAGCTGCAGCCCTGGGACCGGCCCTATGCGGCCGAAAAACTCAAGCAGTCGCTCTACGCCTTCAGCAGCACCGAGGTGCAGCAGTACTTCACCGAGCCCACCGTGCTGCGCGGTCTGTTTGCGCTGATCGAGACCCTGTTCGGCGTCGAGGTGCGCGAGGAAGCCGCGCCCGTCTGGCACCCCAGCGTGCGCTTCTTCCGCCTGAGGCGCACCGCCGCCGACGGCATGCGCAGTCCGGTCGCGGCCTTCTACCTCGACCTGCACGCCCGCCCGGGCAAGCAGCAGGGCGCCTGGATGGACGACGCGCGTCAGCGCTGGGCGCGCCCCGATGGTGCCGGGCTGCAATTGCCGGTGGCGCATCTGGTGTGCAACTTCGCGCCGCCGCTGGGTGACCGCCCCGCCCTGCTGACGCACGACGACGTGATCACCCTCTTCCACGAGTTCGGCCACGGCCTGCACCATATGCTGACGCGGGTCGACGAACTTTCGGTGTCGGGCATCGCCGGGGTCGAATGGGACGCCTGCGAGCTGCCCAGCCAGTTCATGGAGAACTATTGCTGGGAATGGGACGTGTTGCAGCGCCTGACGGCGCATGTGGACAGTGACGAGCCGCTGCCGCGCGCGCTGTTCGATCGCATGACGGCAGCCCGCACCTTCCACAGCGGCATGCAGATGCTGCGGCACTGCGAGTTCGCGCTGTTCGACATGCGCCTGCATCTGGAAGCCCTGTCCGGGCGGCTGGACGACGGCACCGCGCCGAGCGCAGCCGACGTGCAGGCCATGGCCGCTGCCGTGGCGGCCGAAGTCTCGCTTTTCACACCGCCGCCCTTCCTGCGCTACCCGCACACCTTCACCCACCTGTTCGACGGCGGCTATGCGGCCGGCTACTACGGTTACGCATGGGCCGAGGTGCTGTCGGCCGACGCCTACAGCGCCTTCGAGGAAGCCGGGCTGTTCGATCCGGCCACAGGCGCGCGTTGGCGCGAGGCGGTGCTGGAGGTCGGCGGCAGCCGCCCGGCGATGGACAGCTTCAAGGCCTTCCGCGGCCGCGAGCCCCGGCTCGATGCGCTGCTGCGCCACCAGGGCCTGCTTGAGCCGGAAGCGGTGCCCAGTTAGATTTCGTCATTGCACGCACTGCGCCGACCGCCCATCCCCATGCCCCAGCCGCCCACCGCCGCGCTCTACCTGAAGGCCCGTGCCATCCGGCCTGCACTGCTGGCTGCGCTGTTGTGCACGGCGGCGCTGCCGGCGTCGGCGCTGTACAAGGTGGTGGCGCCCGATGGCAGCGTCACCTACACCGACCGGCCGCCCACCGCCAGCAACGCGCGCATCACCACGCTGGGGCGCAACGCCACGCCCGTGGCCGAGGGCCCGGCACTGCCTGCCGACCTGCGGCTGATTGCCCAGCGCTACCCGGTCACGCTCTACACCGCGGCCGACTGCGCGCCTTGCGACGCCGGCCGGCAACTGCTGCAACAGC
Source organism: Burkholderiales bacterium (assembly GCA_038249905.1). GTDB lineage: Bacteria > Pseudomonadota > Gammaproteobacteria > Burkholderiales > Burkholderiaceae_C > Rubrivivax. The sequence goes on along the minus strand of JBBSCX010000161.1, from coordinate 253 downwards.
GCGGCGTGCCCTTCACCGAGAAGCGGGTGCTGAGCGAGGACGATGCCATGGTGCTGGAACGTGCCGTCGGCGGCCGCACGGTGCCCGGCCTGACCATCGGCAGCCAGCCGCTGCGCGGCATGTCCGCGCCCGACTGGACGGCCTACCTCGACGCGGCCGGCTACCCGCGCGAATCGCGGCTGCCGCGCGGCTGGCAGGCCTCGGGCACGGCACCCGCGGCCGAGCGCCGGGCGGCGCCGCCGGTGCCGGCCCC
>JBBSCX010000160.1:0-8130 GCA_038249905.1 Burkholderiales bacterium | reverse complement strand
CGGCCGTGACGGCGAGCGTGCGTCGCAGGTCCTCGGCGGCAAAACCCGGGTTGCCGGCGAAGATGTTGTACTGCGCCAGCTGGAACGCCTTGCCGATGACCGAGGACACACCCGAATAAAAGCGGCTCTCGTATCGCGCCTTGATCCGGGCCAGTTCTTCTTGCTGAATGCCATCTCGTTCGAACCGAGCGAATGCACGCTCGACGGCAGCGTGCACCATGTCCAGAGGGGTGCCGTCAAATGCCCTGACGCTGATGTCCCAGCGACCGGCGAGCTCGCCACTGTATTGCCAGGCGTTGACGGAGGGCGCGACCTTGGCCTCCTCGACCAACACCTTGTAGAACGGCGCGGTCTTGCCGTCTGTCAGCAGCGCGGCCAGCACGTCGAGCGCATATTGATCTGGGTGATAGACCGGCACCGTAGGCCAAGCCATTGTCAGCATGGGCACGTTGGCGAGGTGGTCCGCGTGCATCAGGCGCGGCGACGCCTCGAGTTTCACCGCAGGCAGCTTTGGCACTGCGGGGCTGGGCCGGGCGGGAATCTCGCCGAAGTAGCGCTTGATCCACGCCTTGGTCGCCGCCACATCGATATCTCCCGCCACCACGAGGGTGGCGTTGTTGGGTCCGTACCAGCGGCGGTGAAAGTCGACCACGTCGGCCAGCGATGCACTGTCGAGATCGGCGAGCGATCCGAGAACTTGCCACCGGTACGGGTGTCCCTGCGGATACAGGGCCCGGTCGATGACGTCGTCGGTGTGACCGTAGGGCCGGTTGTCCACGCCCTGGCGCTTCTCGTTCTTGACGATCTGTTTTTCCTTGGTCACGACAGACTCGGTGACCGTGTTGATGAAGAAGCCCAGCTTGTCGGCCTCAGCCCACAGCGCCTTCTCCAGGCCGTCGATGGGCACCACCTCGAAATAGTTGGTGCGATCCCTGTTCGTCGAGCCGTTCGTGGCACTGCCCAGGCGTGTCATCAATTTGTCGAGCCCGCCAGGACCCAGGTTCTCTGAATCCAGGAAGAAGAGATGCTCGAACAGGTGCGCGAAGCCGGTCTTGCCGGGCACCTCGCGGGCCGAGCCGACATGGAATGTCATCGCCACTGCCGCAATGGGATCGGAACGATCCACATGCAGGATGACATCCAGGCCATTGGGCAATTCGTAGCGCTCGAATTTGATCGAGACAGGCGGTAGCGCGGTGCGGCTCGCGGCCTCCTTGGCACTGGCGCCTGTCGCCAGCAGGAAGCACAGCGGGGCGAGCCACAGTGCCGCGATCAGATGGCGCCAAGTTGGCCAGCTGCGTTGAGGATTGGGCTGCGACATCGAAGCTCCTTCAGATGGGGCGGGCACTGGCGCCGATGACAGCGGCTGGACCGCTGCGCGGAAGCTGCGTCATGGCGCGTCATGGCGCGTCTTTGGTCTGCGTTGGACCTGTGTTGGACTGTCTTGGGCTTGATTCGGGAATGTACGGCTCAGGCGGCGGTTTGAGCAACGACTCGCCGCACATCACCCGTCCCACTGGCGCCGCCATGGCCGCGACCGCAGCGCAACTGCAGCGCAACCGCAACCGCAGCGCAAGCTCAGCGCAGCGTCTGCAATACCAGCGGCGATTCGGCTGGCGGCCCGTCCTGCACCGGCATGGCCGCCAGCACGGCCTGCACCGCGGCGTCGGCGCTGGCATCGTCGCGAGCGTGCACGACGGCCAGGGCCTCGCCCGCGGCCAGCGCCTCGCCGGGTGCGCGCACGGCAGCAAGGCCGACACGCGGGTCGACCGCCTCGCCAGGGCGGCTGCGGCCCCCGCCCAAGGCCACCACGGCCAGGCCCAGCGCGCGCACGTCGGGCCGGCCGACGACACCGGCACGCGGTGCCGGCACCGCGCGCTGCACGGGGGCGGCGGGCAGGGCTGCGTCGCGCAGCACGTCGCCCGGGCCGCCGAGTGCGGCCACCATGCGCGCAAAGTGTTCGGCGGCGGCACCGCCGGCCAGCGCGGCCTCGGCCGCGGCCACGCCGGCCGCGGGCGTGGGCTGCAGGCCGCCCAGGTGCAGCGCTTCGCCGGCCAGTTGCAATGTCAACGTGCGCAGGCGCTGCAGCGCCGGGTCGTCGCTGCCACGGCCGCACAGCAGGTCCAAGGATTCGGCCACCTCCAGCGCGTTGCCTGCGCTGCGGCCCAGCACCTGTCCCATGTCCGTGATCAGGGCCACCGCCGGCAGGCCCGCGCCGCGCGCGGTCTGCACCAGGCTGTGCGCCAGTGCCTGCGCGGCGTGCAGATCGCGCGTGAAGGCGCCGCTGCCGCACTTCACGTCCAGCACCAGCGCCTGCAGGCCGGCGGCACGCTTCTTCGACAGGATGCTGGCGGTGATCAGGGCCACGCTCTCGACCGTGGCCGTGACGTCGCGCAATGCGTACAGGCGTCGGTCGGCCGGCGCCAGCTCACCCCCGGCGCCGACGATGGCGCAACCGGCAATGCGCAGCACCTGCAGCAACTCGGGCCGGGCGACATCGCAGCGGTAGCCGGGCAGCGCCTCCAGCTTGTCCAATGTGCCGCCGGTGTGGCCCAGGCCGCGGCCGCTGATCATGGGCACCACCGCGCCGCAGGCCGCCAGCACGGGTGCCAGCACCAGGCTGATCTTGTCGCCCACACCGCCGGTGCTGTGTTTGTCGAGCACGGGCCCCTGCAAGCCATCGGCCGACCAGTTCAGCACCTGGCCGCTGCGCGTCATGGCATCGGTCAGGGCCACGGTCTCGGCGGTGTCCATGCCGCGCAATACGATGGCCATGGCCAATGCACCCACTTGCGCGTCGCTCCAGCGGGCTGCGCCCTCGGCGGCGCCTTCCGCGGCGGTCAGGCCGGCGACGAACTCGCTGATCTGTGCCGCGCTCAACGCGCCGCCATCGCGCTTGGCGCGGATGGTCTCCTGCGGCAGCGCCCGCGCCGGGGGCACACCGGCTGCGGTGTTCAGTTCAGCCTCTGGATGCGGTCGAGCACGCCGGGTGCCAGCTGCGGCTGGGCCTTGACCCAGGCCTCCAGCGCGTCCACGTCCATCACGCCGGTCACACGTTCGGTGCCGTCGTTGAAGATGGCGTAGCCGTCGCCGCCGCTGGCCATAAAGCTGTTGACGGTGACACGCACGCGGTCGCCGGGCAGCACGGCGCGGCCGTCGATCTTCACGCTGCCTGGCACCAGCCGCTGCCCCTGGGGCTGGCTGGCGTCCCAGGTGTAGCCGAAGCCGCGCGACACCTTCAGAGGCCGCGGATCGCGCCCGCGCAACTGGGATTCGACCAAGTCCAGCAGTTGCCGGCCGGTGAGCGTCATCGTCACCAGGTTGTTGTTGAAGGGTTGCAGCGCAAACAGGTCTTCGTAACGCAACTGGCCGTCGGCCCCCGGCGCCAGGTCGGCACGCAGGCCGCCCGGGTTCATCAGCGCCACCTGGGCGCCGACGGCGCGCGTCGCCTCCAGCTGCGCATCGGCCACCACCTGGCCCACGGTGTTCTCGCCCGCCGGGTTGGTGTCGCGTGTCAGCGGCGCGGCCAGTCGGCCCACCAAGCGCCGGGCCAGCGGGCCGGCCAGGGCGTCGTAAGCAGCGATCAGCGCCGTCTGCCGCGGGTCGGCCACGAAGCTGGTGCGCACGATGACGTTGTCGGCCTGGGCGTCGACGACATCACCTGTTTGGCGGTCCAGCGTCAGGTCGATCTCGGTCAGCATGCGCCCGGCGCTGTCGGCGCTGGTGACGAGCTTGCCGTCGATGCGGCAGTTGTAGGCGCGGTGGGTGTGGCCGCTGACGACCACGTCCACGGCCTTGCTCAGGCGCTCGACGATGTTGACGATGGGCCCGCTGATGCCCGGGCATTCGTTGTGGCCGCCGCTGGGCACGCCGCCCTCGTGGATCAGCAGCACGATCGCCTGCACGCCCTGCGCCTGCAGCTGCGGCACCAGGAAGTTGACGGTCTGGGCCTCGTCGCGAAACTCCAGCCCGGCCACGCCGGCCGGCGTGACGATGGCCGGCGTGCCCTGCAGCGTCAGGCCGATGAAGGCCACCGGCACACCCTCGAAGCGGCGGATGGTGTAGGCCGGCAGGAAGGGCTGGCCCGTGGCCTGCACGATGGTGCTGGCCGCCAGGTACATGAACTTTGCGCCTGTGAACGGCGCCGGGCCCTTGCAGCCCAGCGTCGGGTGGCAGCCGCCGCGCTGCATGCGCAGCAGTTCGGCCGCGCCCTTGTCGAACTCGTGGTTGCCGACCGCGGCGATGTCCAGCCCCATCAGCGACAGCGACTCGACGGCCGGCTCGTCGTTGAACAGCGCCGACAGCAGCGGCGTGCCGCCGATCAGGTCGCCCGCGGCCACCACGGCATGGTGCGGGTTCTTGGCCTTGGCCTGGGCGATGGCGGTGGCCAGATGTTCGGCGCCGCCGGCAGGCACCACCACGGTCTGCCCCGGCCGTGCGGCGTCGGGCACGCGGATGCCGCCGCCGGGCACCTTCAGGTTGCCGTGGAAGTCGTTGATGGCGATGAGCTTGACGCGCAGCGGCCCGGTCGGAAGTGTTGAGGGCGGAGGCGGCGCCACGGTGCCGCAGGCGGCGAGCAGCGCGGCCGCGCACATCGAGAGGCTCAACTTGAGGAGGTGCTTCATGGCGATGCGTCGGTTTCAGTAGCTGGCGCCGGCGGCCGGGCGTGCCGCGCCCGCGAGCACGGCCTCGATGTCGTTCAGCAGGCCGCTGGCGCCGATGCGAAAGCGCTGCGCGGTGGCGGCGTCTGTGCCGGTGCTTATGCCGGTGCCCGTGCCGGTGCCGGTGCCTACGCCGGTGCCCGTGCCCAGATGCTGCGCTGTCAGCGCGATGTAGATCGCGGCGTCGGCCACCGTGCGCACGCCGCCGGCGGGCTTGAAGCCGACGCGGCCGCGGGTGGCGGGCTGTGCCGCCTCGCGCGCCGCAATCGCCTGCAGCAGCAGAAGCGCGCTGTGCGGCGTGGCGTTGGTCTTGACCTTGCCGGTGCTGGTCTTCAGAAAGTCGGCGCCGGCGTCCAGCGCGATGCCGCAGGCGCGCGTGATCAGCGCGTCGTCGGCCAATTCGCCGGTCTCCAGGATCACCTTCAGCCGCTGCGCCGGGCAGGCGGCGCGCACGGCGGCCAGCAATGCGGCGGCCTGGTCGAGGGCGCGATACGGAATCACGACATCGACCTCGTCGCCGCCGGCTTCGACGATCTGGCGGGTGTCGGCCACCGCGCGGGCGATGTCGGTGCCGCCGCCCGGAAAGTTGGCCACCGCGGCCACCGCAATGCCGCGCGGCAGCAGTGCCCGCGCTTGCGCTGCGAAGCGCGGCCATACGCAGACGGCGGCCGTGTGGCCGCGCCCGGCCGGGCCGATGGCCCGCTGGCACAGGGCGTGGATGTCGGCCGCGGTGTCGGCGTCGTTCAGGCTCGTCAGGTCCAGGCAGGCGAGGGCCGTGCGCGCCATCGCGATCAGTTCGGGTGTGGCGTCAGCCATCGCAGCGCTCCTCAGTTCGCTTTCTCATTTCGTCAGTGCGAATCGCCATCTCAGATGGTCATCCCTCCGACGATCGCCGTCAGCAGCGCCACCGCGCTGGCGCTGGCGGCCTGCGCGGTGTGCATGGTGTGGGCGTGGCTCAGGGTCTCGGCCTCCATGCCCGCGGCCATGTTGGTCATCATCGACAGCGCCAGCACGCGCAGCCCGGCATGGCGCGCCAGGATGGTCTCGGGCACCGTGCTCATGCCCACCGCGTCGGCGCCGAAGCCGCGCAGCATGCGGATCTCGGCCGGGGTCTCGAACTGCGGACCCATCACCCAGGCGTAGACGCCCTCGTGCAGCGCCTGGCCCTGCGCCGCCGCCACGGTCTTCGCATGTTCGCGCAGCGCGGCGTCGTAGGCCGCACCCATGTCGACGAAGCGGTGGTCGCCGCTCTCGCCGAACAGGGGCGAGTGCTGCACGATGTTCAGGTGGTCGGCCAGCAGCATCAGCGCGCCCGGGCGCATCTTCGGGTCCAGGCTGCCGGCGGCATTGGTCTGTACCAGCACCTGCACGCCCAGGGCCGCCAGGGTGCGAATGACGCCCTTCATGCCGTCGGCGTCGCCGGTCTCGTACGGGTGCTTGCGTCCGGCCAGCACCAGCACTTCGCGCTCACCGATGCGCCCGCTGCGCACCAGGCCCTTGTGGCCGCCCACGGCCAGCGTCGGGAAGGCGGGCAGGTCGGCATAAGGCACGTCGATGGCGTCTGCCACCGCGTCGGCGGTGGGCCCCCAGCCGCTGCCCAGCAGGACGGCGATGCGCGGTTGGCGCTCGCTCAGGCGCTGGCGCAGGGTGTCGGCGCTGGCGGCGATGGCGGCGGAACTGGCGGCAATGGCGGCAATGGCCTCAGCGGATGCAAGGGAGTGGGTCATGCGGGCCTCGGTCTTCTTCAAGTGTTCTGCAGATGTTCGGGGCCGAAGCTGGCGGGCAGCAGTTGACCCAGGGTGAAGATGGCACGCACATCGGTTTCGTCAGCGCAGATCACGGCCACATCGTCGGCCGCAAACTCGCGCAGTTTCTGCCGGCAGCCGCCGCATGGGGTGACGGGGCCTGGCGCCGCGCCCTCCACACCGGCCACCACAGCCACCACCGCCACCGCCATCACGCGCTTGCCGCCGGCCGCCACCATCGCCGCCAGGGCCGAGGTCTCGGCACACCAGCCCTGCGGGTAAGCCGCATTCTCGACGTTGCAGCCGGCGTGGATGCGGCCCTGCTCGTCCAGCACCGCCGCGCCGACGGCAAAGCGCGAATACGGCGCGTGGGCGTGGCGTCGCACGGCGCGCGCGGCGTCGATCAGGGCTTGCTGCGGATGGGCTGCGGCCATGTTGTCAACGCTCCTTCAGCGCTCCTTCAGCGTTCTTTCAGCGCTCTTTAAGGTAAGGCCGCCCCAGCGCCTTGGGTGCGACAGCGTGGCCGATGAAGCCGGCCAGAAGCACGACGGTCAGCACATAGGGCAGGGCCTGGATGGCCTGCACCGGCACTTCGCCGCCGCCGAACAACCATTCGGGCAAGACAACGCCCTGCAGGCGGATGCTGATGGCGTCGAGAAAGCCGAACAGCAGACAGGCCAGCATCGCACCCACCGGGTGCCATTTGCCGAAGATCAGCGCCGCCAGCGCCATGTAACCGCGGCCGGCGGTCATGTTGGGGATGAAGCTGGGGTTCTGCGCCAGCACCAGGCAGCTGCCGGCCAGCGACGCCAGCACGCCGTTGAGCGCCAGCGCCTGGTAGCGCAATGCCTTCACGCTGACGCCGGCAGCATCGACCATGGCCGGGTTCTCGCCCGCCGCGCGCAGGCGCAGGCCGAAGCGGGTGCGGTACAGCAGCCACCATACGGCGGCCACCAGCAGCAGCGCGCCGTAGACCATCAGGTTGTGGCCGAACAGCGCGATCGACAGCACGCGCCCGACCAGCGGCACCTGCGCCACCACCTCGCCCGCGCCGGTGAACCAGCCGTCCAGGCGCACGCTGTCGGGCAGCGGCGGCGTCTGCCCGCCCTGCGCGAACCAGGCGATGCCCAGCACGACGGTCAGGCCCGCGGCCGTCATCGTGATGGCGATGCCCAGCACCACCTGGTCGCCACGGTGGCTGACGCAGGCATAGCCGTGCAGCATCGACAGCGCCACGCCGACGGCGATGGCCGCGGCCAGGGCCAGCGGCAGGTTGTGCGTCACGGTGCCCACGGCCGCCGCGGTAAAGGCCGTCATCAGCATCTTTCCTTCCAGGCCCAGGTCGATGACGCCGGCGCGTTCACACAGCACCCCGGCCAGCGCGCACAGGATCAGCGGGGCAGACACGCGCAAGGTGCTGGCCAGGATGGTGCCGATCAGGACTTCATCCACGGGTGGCCTCCGCAGCCGGCCTGGCCGCCCGCACGAAAAGCCGCGCCAGCCGGGCCAGCGCCGGTGCCGCCACATAGGCCATGGCACCGGCGAACAGCACGATCAGGCCCTGCAGCATCACCACCATGTCCCGGCTGAAGCCCGGCACCTCGAAGGACAGTTCAGACCCGCCCTGGTACAGCGCGCCGAACAGCAGCGAGGCCAGCAGGATGCCCACCGGGTGGTTGCGGCCGATCAGGCTGACGGCGATGCCGGCGAACCCCGCCCCGGCG
>JBBSCX010000159.1:0-8134 GCA_038249905.1 Burkholderiales bacterium | reverse complement strand
GCGCTCAGACAGCGCTCAGACAGCGCCCAGACGGCGCTCAGACGGCGCCGCTACAGCTTCAACTCCAGCCGCAGCCCGAAGTTGAGGGCGCTGGGCCCGACGGTGCTGGACGTCTCGCGGATGTTGCGACCGTCGCGCACCAGGTCGAATTCGTTCGCGGTCTCGTAGTCCCGCGGCGCCAGGTTGCTGGCCAGCACGCGCAACGCCACCTGCGGGTTGAAAGTCCACAGCGCAAACACGTCGGCCACGCGCTTGGTGCTGACGGTGGTGGCGTTGTTGTCGCCCAATTGCGTGCGGTAGCCCGGCACCCAGTTGATGTTGCCGCCCAGGCTCAGCGGCGTGCCGCGCAGCCGGTAGTCGGCGCCGATGTTGGCGGTGGCCCTGGCCTGCTGGTCGAGCCGGTTGTCGGGGCCGCGCACACCGTCGACGTGGCTGCGGAACAGGGCCAGGTTGTGGCGCAGTTCCACGCGCGGTGCGCCGGGCCACACCTGGTCGAGCCTGTACTTGGCTTCAAGCTCGATGCCTTGCGTGGTGGCGTCGCCCAGGTTGCGCGGCCGTGACACCCAGCGCGGCACGGGGCTGTAGGACACCGTCTCCAGCGCGATGACGTTGCGCACCAGGCCGCCGATACGGCGGTGAAAGACGTTGGCGCTGAGCACGCCGCCGCCCTCCAGATAGCGTTCAAAGGCCAGGTCGAGCCCAGTGGCCAGCTCCGGCTTCAGGTTCGGGTTGCCGCTGCTGTCGGGGTTGGTGAGCCGATTCTCGCCCGCCGCCGGAAAGCGGCTGTTGATGTTGGGCCGCGCAATCAACTGCTGCACGCTGGGGTTGCGGTAGCTGCGGGTCAGGCTCAGCCGCACCTGGTCGCGCTTCTTCGGGTCGGGCTTCCACAGCAGATGCGCCAGCGGTGTCCACACGCTGCTGCGGTTGCTGGGGCGGGTATCGATGGCGGGGTCGATGGCGGGGTCGACGGCGGGGTTGGCGGCGAAGTTTGCGTCATCCCCGCGGGTGTGTATGCCTTCCCAACGCAGGCCGCCGTGCACGGCCCATGACGGGTTCAGCGCCACCTCGTTTTGTACATAGGCGGCCGTGCGCAGCGTGCTGGCGGACAGGTCGTTGCTGAAACCGGGCAGCAGCGGCGCGCCGTCCTGCAATGCGCGGCGGGTTTCGTTGCGCTTGACGCTTTCGACTTCGACGCCGCTGACCAGGTTGTGCTCGGTGCCCGGCTCGTCGGCCTTGCCGCCCAGCAGGCTGGTGAGCTTGGCCGTCAGGTTGAGCGAGCGTTCGCGCGATCGGCTGGTGTCGTCGTTGATGCGCAGCGGCGTGGCTGCCGCACTGCGGAATTCTTGCCGCGTGGTCTGGCTGCGCGAACGCGACACGCCGCCGCCGCCGTCGGCGTCCAGCCGCGTGGCCGGGCTCAGGCGTTTGCGCCATTGCACGCCCACCCGCGCGGCGGTGAAGGCGCTGTCGGTGTCGGCCTGGGCCAGGGCGTAGCGCGACGGCGCCGCCGGCGTGGGCACGGGCAGCAACTGCACCAGCGTCTCGCGGCGCGCGCTTTCGGCTTCGCTGGTGAAGACGCTGGGGTTCAGCGACAGGCTGTCGCCGCCGTCCAGCCGCCATTGCAGCCGCGCCGTCAGGTTCAGGCCCGTGCGCTGGTCGCGGGTCTCGCTGCTGCTGCGCTCCAGGCCGACGAGTCCGCCGTTGTCCCGGTCGACTTCGGTGGTCTGGCCCGTGTTCTCGTCCAGGCCACGCCGCCTGAACAAGCCGCCGCTGAGGTTGTAGGTCAGCGGCCCGGCGCTGTCGTTGTGGGTCCAGAACAGGCCGTTGGTGAGGCGGCCGTTCTCGCTGCTCAGGCCGATGCGCAGGTCGTTCAGGCGCCGGCGGTAGCCTTCGCGCGTGACGATGTTGATGGTGCCGGCAATGGCGCGCGCCCCGGTTTCGGCGGTGGGCGCGCGCAGGATCTCGATGCGCTCGACCTGGTCGGGCGTCAGCGACTCCAGGCTGAAGCCCGGCGGCACTCGCTGGCCGTCGATCAGCAGCTGCGTGAAGCCGCCGCCCAGCCCGCGCAGCCGCGGCGGCCCGCCACGCCCGGGCGCGCCCGGGGTGGTGACGCCCGGCAGGCGGCGCAGCACCTCGCCGACGGTGGCGTCGCCGAACTTGTCGATCTCGTCGCGGCCGATGATGGTCTTCGCCGCCGTGGCCTGGCGGCGCTGGTCGGTGTCGGTCTGGCGGCCAGTGATCTCGATCTTCTGGCCGGGTGCGGCCGGCGGTGCGGCCGGCGGCGCGGCGGTCGCTGGCGTTGCGCGCGCGGCTGGCGCTGAAGCTGCGGGCGCTGAAGCCGCGGGCGCAGCCGCTGCAGGGGTCTGGGGTGGCGGGGGGGTCTGCGCGCTGGCGTTGCCGCTGCCAAGAACGGCAGGCAAAAGCAGGCTCAAGGCGCCGCGGGCCGCAGCCCGGCGCGAGCGGTGTGTAGGGGTCATCACCGAATTGTCGGCGGGCCCGATGCGACGCCGCCGGCGCAGGGCCTACTTTGCAGAACTTCGCCATGCTGGCCTGGCATGGCGCAGCCCACCTTCGGGTGCGCCCGCTTGCGCCGCCGCGTCTTGCCCCGCAAGCTCGGCGCCCGATGCCCACATGCCGACATGCCGACATGCTGGCATCACGCTCGCCATCACACTCAGCATCACCCCAATAAGAGGAGACAGACCATGACCCTGAACCGCCGCACCGTCCTGCACGGCCTGGCCGCCGCTGCCGCCCCTTCGGCTCTGTTCGGCGCCGCCTCGACGGCCCGCGCCCAGGCGGGCGCCTGGCCGACGCAGACGGTCAAGCTGATGATCGCTTTCCCTGCCGGCGGCCCCACCGACATCACCATGCGGGTGCTGGCCGACAACGCCAGCAAATTGCTGGGCCAGCAGGTGATCATCGAAAACCGCCCCGGTGCCGGCGGCACATTGCCGGCGCAGCAGTTGCTGACGGCTGCACCCGACGGCCACACGCTGGCGCAGATCCCGCTGGGGGTGTTCCGTCTGCCCTACACCACGCGCATCACCTGGGACCCGGTCAAGGACCTGACCTACATCCTGGGCATCACCGGCTATGCCTTCGGCGTCGTCGTGCCGGCCGACGGCCCCATCAAGACCTGGGCCGACTTCGTCGCCTACGCCCGCGCCAACCCGGGCAAGCTGGCCTATGGCAGCACCGGCATGCTGACCAGCCCGCACCTGACGATGGAAGACATCGCACAGCGTCTGGGCCTGCAGCTGAACCACATCCCCTACAAGGGCAGCGCCGACCTGATGCAGAGCATCCTGGGCGGACAGGTCATGGCCGCGGCCGACAGCACCGGCTTTGCGCCGCATGTGGCCAGCGGCAAATTGCGCGTGCTGAACACCTGGGGCGAGAACCGCCTGGCCAAGTTTCCGGACGTGCCGACGCTGAAGGAACTGGGCATCCCGTTGGTGCAGGCATCGCCCTACGGCCTGGGCGGCCCCAAGGGCATGGACCCGGCGCTGGTGCAGCGCATCCACGACAGCTTCAAGCAGGCGATGGAGATGCCCAACCATGTCGAGGCGCTGGCCAAGTTCGACCAGGCCCTGCTGCCGATGAATCCGCAGCAGTACCTGCGCTTTGCCGAGGACACCTTCAAGCGCGAGAAGGCGCTGGTGGACAAGCTGGGGCTGAGCAAGCCGAGCTGAAGGGCGGCGGCGCCTGGCGTCGGCCTGGCTCAGCCTGGCGGCAGCGTCGCGGGTATCAGGCGGCCGCTCGGTACCCTCGCCGGTATCAGGCGGCCGCTCGATACCCTCTCGGAATCGCCGCCAGCAGCCGCTTGGTGTAGTCCTGCTTGGGCGCGGCCAGGATCTCGGCGGCGCTGGCTTGCTCGACGACCACGCCGTCTTTCATCACCAGCACCTCGTCGCTGATGAAGCGCACCACGGCCAGGTCGTGGCTGATGAAGACATAGCTCAGGCCGAACTCGTCCTGCAGGTCCTTCAGCAGGTTCAGCACCTGCGCCTGCACGCTCACGTCCAGCGCCGATACCGCTTCGTCCAGCACCATCACCTCGGGGTTCAGCGTCAGGCAGCGCGCGATGGCCACGCGTTGGCGCTGGCCGCCGCTGAATTCATGCGGGTACTTGCCGAAGGCGCGGCCGTCCAGGCCCACTTTTTCCAGCAGGACGCGGGCGCGTTGTTCACGTTCTGCCGTGTCCTTGCCGATGCCGTGGATGGTCATCGGCTCGATCAGCGTCTGGCCGATGGTGAAGCGCGGGTTCAGGCTGGCGTAGGGGTTCTGGAACACGACCTGGATGCGGCGGCGCATCGGCAGGCGTTCAGCGGCGCTCAACGTCAGCAGGTTCTTGCCGTCGAAGATGACTTCGCCGGCGGTGGGCTCGTGCAGGCGCAGCAGGGTCAGACCCATGGTCGTCTTGCCGCTGCCGCTTTCGCCGACCACGCCCAGCGTATGACCCCGGCGCAATTTGAAGTTGACGTTCTGCACGGCCTTGAATTCACGCTTGCCGAACACGCCCAGCTTGAGCCAGAAGCTCTTGGCCAGGCCGCGCACTTCCAGCACCACGGGCGCATTCGCGTCCTTGGGTTTGGCCTGCACCTCGGCGGCGGCGGCTTCGCCTGCGGCGGCGGTGCGCGCCGCGGCGATGTGGTCGTCGATCACCATCAGCCGCGCGGGGTTGACATCCAGGCTCGGGCGGCAGGCCAGCAGCGCACGCGTGTAGTCGTCGTGCGGGTCGGCAAAGATGCGCGCCACGGGGCCCTGCTCACGGATCAGGCCGTGGCGCATCACCACCACGTGGTCGGCAATCTCACCCACCAGGCCCAGGTCGTGGCTGATGAAGAGCACGCTCATCTGGTGCGTGGTCTTGAGCTTGTCCAGCAGTTCGATGATCTGGCGCTGGATGGTCACGTCCAGCGCCGTGGTGGGTTCGTCGGCGATCAGCAATTTGGGCTCGCAGCCCAGGGCCATGGCGATCATCACGCGTTGCTGCTGGCCGCCCGACATCTCGTGCGGATAGCTCTTCATGCGCCGCGTGGGGTCGGGGATGCCGACCTCGCCCAGCAGTTCTTCGGCGCGCTTCCAGGCTTGGCGGGCCGACAGGCCCAGGTGCTTCATCAGCGGTTCACACAACTGGTTGCCGACCGTGAACACCGGGTTGAGCGAGCTCATCGGGTCCTGAAAGACGCAGGCGATCTCCTTGCCGCGCATGGCCTGCATTTCACGCAGGCTCTTCGTCAACAGGTTCTGCCCCTGCCAAGTGATGGCACCGGTGCGCACGGCGTTGTCGGGCAGCAGGTTGAGCACGCTCATCGCTGTCACGCTCTTGCCCGAACCGCTTTCGCCCACCAGCGCGAGGGTGCTGTTCTCGGGGATGTCGAAGCTGACGCCGCTGTTGCCACGCCCTACGGCCTCGGCCACCACGCCCTTGCCCATGCGGAAGGCGACCTTCAGGTCTTTGATCGACAACAGCATGGCTTACTCCAGACCGCGCAATTTCGGATCGAGCGCATCGCGCAGCGCATCGGCCATCAGGCTGAAGGCGGTGACGAAAACGGCCATGAACAGCGTGGCCGTGGCCAGCTGCCACCAGTGGCCCAGGATCAGCTCGCTCTGCGCCTCGGCCAGCATCGTGCCCCACGACACCTGATCGACCCGCACGCCCAGGCCCAGGTAAGACAGGATGACCTCGACCTTGATGAAGCCCACCGTCAGCAGGCTGGTGCGCACCAGGATGACGTGGCTGACGTTGGGCAGGATGTGGCGGAACATGCGGCTGAAGTTGCTGGCGCCGATGGCCTCGGCGCTGCGCACGTATTCGCGGTTGCTGTGCTTGATGAATTCGGCGCGCACCTGGCGGTACATGCCGGTCCAGCCGGTCAGCGCCAGGATGATGACCACGCTTTCGACACCCCGGCCCAACACCGCCGCGAAGGCGAAGATCAGCAGGATGTAGGGAATGCTCTCGAAGACGTTGTAGAGCCATTCGAGGAAGTCGCCGATCTTGCCGCCGAAGAAGCCGCCATAGGCCCCCAGCAGCGTGCCGATGAAGGTGGCGACCAGGGCCGCGGCGACACCGACGAAGACGCTGATCTCGGTGCCCTTGATGGTCTTGGCCAGCACGTCGCGGCCCAGGCGGTCACCGCCCAGCGGCAGAGTCTCCAACTTCACCGTCTCGGTGGTCGCGAACTGCTTGGCCTTCTCGTCCCACTCGGCGTAACGCGGGGCCAGCGGGTCGACGTCGGACAGATCCACGTTCGGGCCCTGGGGCGACTGGATGGCACCCGTCTCGGCCGCCGGTTTGGGGCCGATGAAGGTGGGCGGGGCGTTCGGCACGCCGACCTCGTCCTGCCACTTGCTGCCGATCAAGCCGGTGACGGACAGGATGATCATCAGCAGGAAGGCCAGCACGATGCACAGCGACACCAGGCCCACACGGTCGGCCTTGAAGCGGCGCCAGGCGGCGTGCCAGACGCCTTCGCTCTTTTGCTGCGTGTCTTCGAGCGCAGTGCTCGCGGGCAGCACGGCGCTCACTTGAACACCACCCGCGGGTCGGCTATCTTGTAGGCGATGTCGGTCAGCAGGTTGATCAGCATGGTCAGCACGGCCAGATAGATCGTCACCGCCTGGATGACCGGGAAGTCGCTGCGGTTCACCGCCAGCAACACCTCACGGCCCAGGCCCGGGATGGAGAAGAAGACCTCGATCAGGAAGCTGCCGACGAAGATGGTGGGCAGCTGCAGGCCGATGTTGGTCAGGATCGGGATCAAGGCGTTGCGCAGCACATGCTTGAAAAGCACGGTGCGCTCGGTCAGCCCCTTGGCGCGCGCGGTGCGCACATAGTCCTGGCTCAACTCGTCCAGAAAGAAGCTTCGGTACAGCCGCGTCTGCGGCGCCAGGCCCACGACCACCGCCAGCAGCACCGGCAGCGGGGCGTAGGTGACGAGGTTGGTCCACAGGCTGTCGCTCCAGCCCTGCACCGGGAACCAGCCGAGCTGGAAGCCGAACACGTACTGGCCGATGATCACGTAGACCAGGAAGCTGATCGACAGCGCCACCGTCGTCACCACCATGATGCTGCGGTCGGTCAGGCTGCCGCGGCGGTAGGCCACCCACATGGCGATCGGCAGCGCCAGCAGCACGTCCAGGATCAGGATCGGCAGCATCACCGTCAGCGTGGCCGGCAGGCGCGTGGCGAAGAGGTTGCTGACGGACTCGTTGGTGGCCCAGCTCTTGCCCCAGTCGAAGGTGACGATCTGCTTGACGAAGATCCACAGCTGCACCCACACCGGCTCGTTCAGGCCGAGCTGTTCACGGATGGATTCGATCTGTTCGGGGCTGGCGTTCAGGCCGCCCAGCACCTCGGCCGGGTCGCCGCCGAAGTACTTGAATAAAAAGAACACCAGCAGCACCACCCCCGCCAAGGTGGGGATGATCTGCCACAGACGGCGTATCAGGTAGGCGGCCATTGCTTGCGTTTCTCCAGCCAGGGCCTGCTTCTTGCGGGCTGCCGTTTCAGGGATGGGCGAGTGTAGGGGCGCCATCCTGGCCATCCGGCCGGTGATTTCCCCCCTCGGTCCCGGGGGAAGGACAGCAAGCACCGTGCCTGAGCGGCACTAGACTTTGGTGCATCTTCTCCCTGCGGCGCCGTCACCATGAGCCTCACCTTTCTGCGTGCACTTTGCGGCACCCTGACCCTGGGCGCGGTGGCCTTGACGCTGGCCCTGCCGGTGGCGGCGCAGACCGCACCTTCAGCATCAGCCGCGCCACCCAAGGTGCTGCGCATCGCCCTGGCCAGCCGCGAGAACAACTTCGATCCGGCGCAGATCAGCGACGTCATCTCCGCCGCATTGGTGGCCAGCCTGTTCGACGCCCCGTTGGCGTTCGACCACCTGGCCAAGCCGGCCCGACTCAAGCCCAACACGGCGGCCCTGCCCGAGGTGAACGAGGACTTCACGCGCTTCGTCTTCACGCTCAAGCCCGGCACCTTCTTCCCGGACCACCCGGCCTTCAAGGGCCAGCCGCGCGAACTGGTGGCCGCTGACTACGTCTATTCGATCAAGCGCTACTACGACCCGGTCACGCGCAGTCCGGTGCTGTTCCATTACGAGGGCGCGGGGCTGCTGGGCCT
>JBBSCX010000158.1:0-8156 GCA_038249905.1 Burkholderiales bacterium | reverse complement strand
CTGGCTGCAGCCGGTGCCAGTGCCTTCAGCACCGGCCACATCGTCACTGCCATCACCGACGCGCTGACGACGCGGCTGCTGCATCTGGCCGAGCTGCAGTTGGGCCCCGCGCCGGTGGACTTTGCCTGGGTGGCGGCCGGCTCTCAGGCCCGCCACGAACAGACCGCCAAGAGCGACCAGGACAACTGCATGGTGCTGGACGACGCCTACGACGCAGCGGCGCACGGCCCCTACTTCAAGCAGCTGGCGACCTGGGTCTGCGACGGCCTGGCCGCCTGCGGCTATGTGCATTGCCCGGGCGAGATGATGGCGATGACCGACAAGTGGCGGCAGCCCCAGCGCCACTGGGCCGAACTGTTCCGCCAGTGGGTGGACACGCCCGAGCCGATGGCGCTGATGCTGACCTGCGTGTTCTTCGACGTGCGGGTCGTTGCCGGCCGCCCCGACCTGCTGGACACGCTGCGCCATCGCACCTTGCAACGCACACGCGACAACCGTCTGTTCCTGGCCCACATGGTGGGCAATGCGCTGAGCCGGCAGCCGCCGCTGGCTTTGTTCGGCCTGTTCGGCGGCTTGTCGACCTTGCGCAGCGGCGACCACAAGGGCGCGCTGGACCTGAAGCACAACGGCATCGTTCCCATCATCGACCTGGCGCGGGTGTATGCGCTGGCCGCCGGCCACCCGGCCGTCAACACCCACGACCGGCTGGCGCATGCGGCCGAAAGCGGCGAGATCAGCCCGCAGGGCGTGCGCGACCTGCGCGATGCGTTGGAGCACTTGTCGATGGTGCGCATCCGCCATCAATCGCGCCGCATCGCCGCCGGTTTCGAGGCCGACAACTACTTGCGGCCCGACGAGTTGTCGAACTTCGAACGCAGCCAGCTGAAGGACGCGTTCGGGGTCGTGAAGTCGCTGCAGGACGTGCTGGGACAGCGCTACCGGATGGCGCGCTGAACGGGAGCGCACTGCGCCCGCTCACCCCGTCCAACCGTCAGTACTTGAGCCGCGCGTAGTAGGTCTGCTGCGCCGCGGCGCGGGCCTGGCCCAGCGTGTGGATGCCTTGCGCCGCCAGCAGCGGCAGCAATTTCAACATCACTTCGGCCGTCACCAGCGCGTCGCCGAGGGCCGTGTGGCGGCCCACCACGGCAACGCCGAAACGCTCGGCAATCGCTTCCAGACGGTGTGACTGCTGCTGCGGGTGCACCACGGCCGACAGCAGCAGCGTGTCGAGCACCGGCTGGTTGAAACGCAGGCCGGTGGCGGCCTCCTTCAACTGCAGGAAGCGCATGTCGAAGGCTGCGTTGTGGGCCACCAGCACGGTGTCGGCGGCGAAGGCGTGGAAGGCGGGCAGCACGCGGGTGATGGGCGGCTGGCCCTGCACCCGCTCGGGCGTGATGCCGTGGATGGGAATGCCGGCCGCGGGGATGCTGCGCTGCGGGTCGACCAGTTGGTCGAAGGTCTCCTGGTGCAGCAGGCGGCCGTTGACGACACGCACCGCGCCGATCTGGATGATCTCGTCGCCCTGCTGCGGCGCCAGGCCCGTGGTCTCGGTGTCGAAGACGGTGAAGCGCAAGCCGGCCAGGGGCTGGTCGTCCAGCGCGTGGGTGCTCTCGCTGGTGCCGAAGAGGTCGAAGTCGTAGTACTCGGGGCGACTGTCGCTGGCCGTCAGCGCCGGGGCCTCACGCGCGGCGGCCTCGGCTTCACCGCCTGCGGCCAGGGGCAGCAGGAAGCGGAAGAACTGCTGCTGACGCGCGGGGTCCCGTTCGAACCAGAACTCACCGCCATGGCGCTGCACCACGTCCCGCACGCTGAGCGGGCTGAGATCGCTGCTGCCCCGGTGCAGGCGCATGCTCTCGCCTTCCCAGGCCGTCACGGTCTCGGTGCCGAGCGGCAGGCTGGGCCAAACCAGATCGAGCTGCGCCCGCGGGCCGGCGCGCTGCAGGCGCAGCTGCACGACGCGCACATCGAAGTCCTCGGCCAGTCGGCCGGCCAGGTGCGTCAGCGCCTGCAGCAGCGCAAAGCTGTCGAGCCTCAGCCACACGGCCGCCTCGACCTCGAGCGGGCTGGCATGCAGCCCCGTCCCCAGGCTGATGCGGCGCAGCGCTGCGGCGACCAGGTCGCTGCCCAGCATGTCTTCCAGCGGCCAGCGCGTGCGGCTTTGCTGCGTGTTGCGGGCGGCGGCGTCGTTCAGCCGCGCGGCCATCTGCCTGGCCTCGTCGCGCACCACGCCAAGAAAGCGTTCGCGTTGCTCTGCGTCGAGCCCGGGCGAGGCCAGCAGTTCCAGCGCCGCCTGCAGATTGCCCAGCGCGCCGCGGCTGCCCTCGGTCAGGTCTTGCAGCAACTGGTCCTGCGCACTGTCGCGTTCGTAGTCGCGGGTGATGTTGTCCAGCACCAGCACATAGCCGCCCAGCGCGGGCGTGGCGGCTGCAGCTGCGTCGTCGCGCACGGCCGCCATCTGCACGCGCAGCAACTGCCCGCCACGCGTGACGGTGACGAACTGCGCCGACGGGCTGGCCGCCCCGCGCCCCAGTCGCTGGCGGATGTTGTCCAGCGCATGCGCCAGCAAGGCGGGCTCGAACACGGCGTGGATCGAACGCCCCAGACCGATGAGTTCGGCGCCGCCGGCCAGCGCCGGGTCGGTCGACAGGGTCTTGAACTGCAAACGTGCGCGCTGGTTGTAAAGCAGCACGCGGCCGTCGAGATTGCACACGACCACGCTCTGCGTCAGCTCGGCCATCAGCGCCGCCAGGCGGCTGCGTTCCTGCTCGATGCCGCGGCTGGCCTCGGCCACACGGGCGCCCATCTCGGCGCGCCATTGCTCTCGCTGCGCCACGAGTTCGTTGAACGCCTCGGCCAGGCCCTGCACCGCCGCGCTGCCCTGGCCCTGCAGTTGCAGCTTCGCGTCGGTGTCCACCAGCACTCGGGCCTGCTCCAGCAACTGCGCCAGCGCGGCCACATGGCGGCGGTAGAACCACTGCACCGCCGCGGCCACCGCCGCCACGCCCACCGCCGCCATCATCACCAGCAGCGCCACGCGCGGGCCCAGCAAGGCTTGCACATCCGCCCGTTCCTCGGCCGTAAGGGTGGACGCCAGCAGCGCCCAGGTCGATGCCAGCCACAGGCCCAGGCCCAGGGCGGCCGCACCCGCCCCGATCGCAAGTGCCTTGACGAGCGCGGCGTCGCGCTTCACACCGCGCGGGTGCTGGCACCGGGCGGCGCTGACGCGAGCAAGGCAGCCACCTTGTCGGCCAGTTCGCGCGTCGAGAAGGGCTTGGTCATGTAGGCGTTGGCGCCCAGCGCCAGGCCCTTGACGACATCGGTCTCGCGGCCCTTGGCGGTCAGCATCAGGATCAGCGTGTCCTTCAGCGCCTCGTCCAACCGCACTTCCTGGCAGACCTCGAAGCCCGTCTTCCTCGGCATCATCACGTCCAGCAGCAGCAGGCGAGGGCGCTCGCGCCGCAGCAGGTCCAGCGCCTCCTGGCCGTCGCGCGCGACATGCACCTCGTAGCCCTCGCGCTTCATCAGGAACTCCAGCGAGATCAGGATGTTGGCTTCGTCGTCGGCGATCACGATCTTCGTCGTCATGGCTTGTCTCCGCGGCTGCCGTCCGGTGCAGCCTGCCGTGGCTGCCAGGGTAGGCTGAACTCGAAGCATGCACCTTGCGTTGTGTCACCTCGCAGCACGATACGGCCGCCGAAGTGTTCGACGATCTGGCGGCTGATGGGCAGCCCCAGGCCGGTGCCCGCGGGCCGATGGCTCGCGTCGCCACCTTGCTGGAAGCGTTCGAAGATGCGGGCGCGCTGCTCGGGCAGGACACCGGGGCCGTTGTCCTGCACCTGCACGCAGGCGGCGTCAGCGCCCGCCAGCAGCCGCAGCGTGATCCGCCCGCCGGGCCTGGGCACGAACTTGGCGGCGTTGCCCAGCAGGTTCAGCAGCACCTGGGTCAGCCGGTCGGCGTCGGCACGCAGCGGCGGCACGTGGTCGGGCAGTTCCAGATCCAGCCGCGTGCCGTGCTCGCGCAGCGCTGGCGCCATCGCCAGCGCCGCCTGCTCACACAGCGCACGCAGGTCGATGTCGCTGTTGTGCCACTCGGCGTGACCCGACTCGATCTTCGCCATGTCCAGCACCTGGTTGACCAGGCGCGACAGGCGTTCGGTCTCGGCCACGACGATGCCCAGAAACTGCTGGCGTTGCGCCGCGTCCATTTGCGGGTCGTCGGCCATCAGCTCGGCCAGGGCGCGGATGCTGGTCAGCGGCGTGCGCAGTTCGTGCGTGACGCTGCTCATGAAGTCGTCCTTCAGACGGTCCAGGCTCTGCAAGGTCTCGTTGGCAGCGCGCAGCTGGCGCGATTCTTCGAGGATGCGCGCCACCTCGTCCAGCGCCAGTGGTTCTTCTTGCACCACCGACGCCACCATCGCACGCGCCGACGCACTGCCGATGGCACCGGCCAGCTGGGTTTCGACGAATTGCACCAGCTGCGCGTCGGCCGCAATGTCATCGACACGGGCGACACCGGCACGTCGCGCGTAGTCGCCAAACACCTGCTGCGCACGCCCTGCGCCCAGGAAGCGTGCCGCCAGTGGCAGCAGGTCGGCCACGGCCGCTCGGCCGCGCCAGAGGGCCGGGTCGGCGTCCCCCTGGGCGCTGCCGACGTCGACGAACAGCGCCGCCTGGCTGGCCTCGCGAGCGCTGGGCGCGCGCCACAGCGACACGCCCACGTAGGCGCCGACGTTGGCCAGCAGACTCCAGAACAGCGAATGGGTCAGGCCGTCCAGCCCCTGCAGGCCGAACAGGGCCTCGGGCCGCAGCCAGACCAGCCCGAAGGCACCGTCCTGCAGGAAGCCTGCGGGGAACCAGCCCGAACGCGCCAGCGAAGGCAGCATCAGCGTGTAGACCCACAGCGCGAATCCGGCGCCCAGCCCGGCCAGCGCACCCCGCTGCGTACCGCCCTTCCAGTACATGCCGCCCAGCGCGGCCGGCGCGAATTGCGCCACTGCAGCAAAGCTGATCAGGCCGATGCTGACCAGCGCATAGGCCTCGCCGGCCAGGTGGAAGTACAGGTAGCCCAGCAACAGGATGGCCAGGATGGCGGCCCGGCGGATTCCCAGCAACAGCCGCGTCAGGTCGGCGCCCGCTCTGGCGCGCCGACGCAGCAGCAGCGGCATCACGAGGTCGTTGCAGACCATGGTGGACACGGCAATCGCCTCGACGATGACCATGCCCGTGGCCGCCGACAGCCCGCCGATGAACACCAGCAGGGCCAGCCAGTACGCACCTTCGGCCAGCGGCAGCGAAAGCACGAAAGCATCGGCATTCGCCGAGCCCGACCCGAAATACAGCAGCCCGCCGAAAGCGATCGGCAGCACAAAAAGGTTGATCAGCCACAGGTACAGCGGAAAGACCCAGGCCGCGCGCTTCAGGTGCCGCTCGTCGACGTTCTCGACCACCATCACCTGAAACTGCCGCGGCAGGAAGATCACCGACAGCATGGCCAGCAGCGTCAGTGCAAACCACTGCGCGTAGGCGAAGGGCTGACCCTGACCCAGGGTCAGCAGGCGCTGCAGTTCGGGCACCGCGGCCGCACGTTCGAAGAGATCGACCGGGCCTGAATACATGCCCCAGGTGACGAACACGCCCACCGCCAGAAAGGCCAGCAGCTTGACGATGCTCTCGAAGGCGATGGCCGCGACCATGCCTTCGTGGCGTTCGGCGCTGTCGTGGTGGCGCGTGCCGAACATCATCGTGAAGGCGGCCAGCAGCAGCGCGGCGTAGAAGGTGCTGTCCTGCCACCAGTGGCCTTGCGCGGGCAGGGGCGTGCCCGGCGCGGTGGTCATCAGCGCGTAGCCGGTGGCAATGGCTTTCAGCTGCAGCGCGATGTACGGCACGATGCCCACCACGGTGATCAGCGTCACGCCGCCGGCCAGCAACGGGCTCTTGCCGTAGCGGCTGGCGACGAAGTCGGCGATCGACGTGATGCGGTAGCGCCGCGCGATGCGGATCATCTTGCGCAGCACCGTCCAGGCCAGCACCATGGCCAGCGTCGGGCCCAGGTAGATGGGCAGGAACCACACGCCGGAAGCGGCGGCCCGGCCGACGCTGCCGAAGTAGGTCCAGGCGGTGCAGTAGACCGCCATCGACAGCGCATAGGCCCAGGCGTTGGCGACGATGCTGCGGCCCTGGGCGGCACGACGGTCGCCCCAGGCGGCCACCGCAAACAACAGGCCCAGGTAGGCCAGCGATGTGCCGATGACGAGCGAGGGGCTCAGCATCGCCGACAGGCTTTCAGTCGGGCGAGCGTTCGCTCAGCCAGGCCAGCAGCCCGATGACCCCGGCCCACAGGACGAACAGCGCCAGGGGAAACAAGGGCAGGCCGGCCACGCGCAAGGGGCTGTCCCACAGCGCGAGCAATGGAAAGTTGAAGGCCAGCGCCGCGGCGGCGAACAAGGCCAGGCTGCGCTGAGTGCCGAGGCGGCCCTTCATCGTTGCGTCACCGCGCCGCACCTTTGGCCAGCGGCTTGTGGGCGTGGCGGGCAATGATGAAGTCGACGAAGAACTTGACCCAGATCGTCGAGCCCGCGATCGCGCTCCAGGTGTCGTAGGGCAGGCCGACCGCGACCACGAGCAGGATCACCGTTGCGGCGATGCCGCCGGCCACCATGTTGGCGATGCCGGTCCATGGCGCAAAGCGCGCCGCGTCGGACGGCGGTTCACCGCGCCGCAGCGCCACCTCGGAGTGGTCATGCTTGACGAAGATGCGCCAGGCCCGACGCAGCCAGAAGAATGACAGTGGGAACAGGGCCAGGAACAGGATCCAGGTCAGCGCGACGCTGAAGTCGAAAACCATGGGTGCGGCTCCGGTGGCAAAAAAGGCCCCGTCGCAAAGTGCCGACAGGGCCTTGGATTCTGGACCCGCCGCTGATGCGGACGGGCCCCTGGGAAACGCGACGACAGAACGCGCCGAGAGGCCCTCAGTGCGCGCCGTCGACCGCCTTCGAACCGCGCGGGATGCGCACGGCTTCGACCATGGCCTGGATGTGCGCAGGCGCAGCCTTCGTCATCTTGAACACCACGAACGCGACGAGGAAGTTGACCATCGCGCCGACCGCACCGAAGGCTTCAGGCGTGATGCCGAAGAAGCTGTTGGCGCCGCCGATCATCGGCAGGAAGTCGGTGCCCTTGACGAAGAAGATGCCCTTGTGCGCAAAGACGTAGAACAGGGTCACGAACAACCCCGCCAGCATGCCGGCGATGGCGCCTTCCTTGTTCATCTTCATGCTGAAGATGCCCATCATGATGGCCGGAAACAGCGTGCTCGCCGCGATGCCGAAGGCCAGGGCCACGGTACCGGCCGCGAACCCTGGCGGGTTCAAGCCCAGCCAGCCTGCCACCACGATGGCCACGGCCATCGAAATCTTGCCGGCCAGCAGCTCGTTCTTCTCGCTGATGTCGGGAACGAAGATGTTCTTGATCAGGTCGTGCGAGACCGCAGCCGAAATGGCCATCAAGAGGCCAGCCGCCGTCGACAACGCCGCTGCCAGGCCACCGGCCGCCACCAGCGCGATCACCCAGTTGGGCAGCAGCGCGATTTCGGGGTTGGCCAGCACGATGATGTCGGGGTTGACCGTCAGCTCGTTGCCCTTCCAGCCCGCAGCGTTGGCCTTGGCGGCAGCGTCTGCGTTCTTGGTCTTGTCGTTGTAGTACTGGATGCGGCCGTCGCCGTTCTTGTCCTCGAACTTCAAGAGGCCGGTCTTTTCCCAGCGCTTCATCCAGTCAGGCCGCTCGTCGGCCTTGATGCTGGCATCGGTGGCGTACAGGTCGCCGCCGGCCATCACTGCGGTGTTGACCGTGCCGTGCAGGTTCAGCTTGGCCATCGCGGCCACGGCCGGGGCCGTGGTGTACAGGATGGCAATGAAGACCAACGCCCAGCCGGCGGATGAACGCGCGTCCTTGACCGAAGGCACGGTGAAGAATCGCATGATCACGTGCGGCAGACCGGCCGTGCCGATCATCAGCGACAGCGTGTACATGAACATGTTCAGCGTGCTGCCGGCGGTCGTTGTCGTGTATTGACCGAAGCCGAGGTCGGTGACGACCTGGTCCAGCTTGGCCAGCATCGACACATCGCTGCCCACCATGTCGGCACTCAAGCCCATCTG
>JBBSCX010000157.1:0-8208 GCA_038249905.1 Burkholderiales bacterium | reverse complement strand
TAGCGCACCGGCACCGGCGCCACCAGGCCGCCATCGACATATTCGCGCGTGCCGATGCGCACCGGCTGGAACACCGCCGGCACGGCGCTGGACGCGCGCACCGCCATGCCGGTGTCACCGCGGCGGAACAGCACGCCGACGCCGCTGTCCAGGTCGGTGGCGACGATGCCCAGCGGCAGTTTCATCTGCTCGATGTTCAACTCGCCGGTGTGGCGGCGCACGTAGCGAGCGAGCGCCTCGCCGCGGATCAGTCCGCGGCTGGGGAATGACCAGTCGGTGATCGAGCCCTCGTCCATGGCCAGCGCCAGGGCCGCCATCTCGGCCCCGGTCTTGCCCGAGGCATACAGCGCCGCCACCAGACTGCCGGCCGAAGTGCCGGCGACCAGGGCCGGGCGAATGCCGGCTTCCTCCAGCACCTGGATGACACCGATGTGGGCGAAGCCGCGCGCCGCACCGCCGCCCAGGGCCAGGCCCAGGCGCGGCGGCGTGGGCATCTTCAGCGGAGGCTGCATCGCAGGCGGCGCCGGCGGGGGCACCGTCGGCGGCGGTGCCGGCGGCAGACTCTGGCAGGCCGCCAGCAACACGGCCAGGCCGGCGACGAACCAGCGGCCGATCCGCATTCCCCCTACTTGCTTCAATCGCAAAGGCATAAACAGCCAACCAAAAAGTAGTTCGTGAACATAAGCGCACCTCCTAGAGTGCGCCGGCCTGGCCATCCCGCCAGACCACCAAAAGCCTGTCCACGTGCCACGCGATGTACCGCTACACCGATTTTGACCGTCGTTTCGTGCACGCCCGTGCAGCGCAGTTCCGCGACCAGTTGCAGCGCCACCTGGCCGGGCAGTTGCCCGACGAGGACTTTCGCCCGCTGCGGCTGCAGAACGGCTGGTACGTGCAGCGCCACGCGCCGATGCTGCGCGTGGCCGTGCCCTACGGCGAGTTGTCCAGCGCGCAACTGCGCACGCTGGCGCACATCGCCCGCGACTTCGACCACCAGGACGCTGGCCGGGCGACGGAACGTGGCGGCTTCGGCCACTTCACGACGCGCCAGAACCTGCAGTTCAACTGGATCCCCCTGCCCCGCGCCGCCGACGTGATGGACCTGCTGGCGGCGGTGGACATGCACGGCATCCAGACCAGCGGCAACTGCATCCGCAACATCACCAGCGACGCATTGGCCGGCATCGCGCCCGACGAGATCGTGGACCCGCGGCCCTATTGCGAGATCCTGCGCCAGTGGAGCACCCTGCACCCCGAATTTGCCTTTCTGCCGCGCAAGTTCAAGCTCGCGGTGAGCGGTGCGGCCGAGGACCGCGCGGCCACCGACTGGCACGACATCGGCCTGCAACTGCGCCGCAACACCGCAGGCGAGGTGGGATTTCGTGTCGCGGTCGGCGGCGGCATGGGCCGCACGCCCGTCATCGCGACCGAGCTGGATGCCTTCGTGCCCTGGTCGCAGATCCTCGTCTTCATCGAGGCCATCGTGCGCGTCTACAACCTCTACGGCCGGCGCGACAACATCTACAAGGCGCGCATCAAGATCCTGGTGCGGGCCGAGGGAC
Source organism: Burkholderiales bacterium (assembly GCA_038249905.1). GTDB lineage: Bacteria > Pseudomonadota > Gammaproteobacteria > Burkholderiales > Burkholderiaceae_C > Rubrivivax. The sequence continues at coordinate 6,646 of JBBSCX010000157.1, read as the reverse complement.
CGGCCTTCGTGGCGGCGGTGCGGCGCGAGTTCACGTCGCTGTGCGCCGAGCCGGGCGCGGCCTTCATCCCGCAGGCCGAACTGGACCGGATGAGCATGCACTTCGCCGTGCCATCCGCGGCTGGCGCCGTCGGGTCGCAGGCGCTCGCCAACCCCGACGGCCCCGCGGCCTACCAGCGCTGGCTGCAGCGCAACGTGCAGGCGCACCGCCTGCCGGGGCTGCGCGCCGTGACGCTGTCGCTCAAGCGGGCCGGGCTGCCGCCGGGCGATGTGACGGCGGCGCAGATGGACGGCGCGGCGGCACTGGCCGAGCGCTATTCATGCGGCGAATTGCGCGTCACGCACGACCAGAACCTGCTGCTGCCCTGGGTCGCTGCTTCTGAGCTGCCGGCACTGTGGGCAGCAGCGCGCGAAGGCGGCTTCGCCACGCCGAACATCGGCTTCATCACCGACATGATCGCCTGCCCGGGCGGCGACCTGTGTGCACTGGCCAACGCGCGCTCGATCCCGGTCGCGGCCGAAATTCAGTCGCGCTTCGACGACCTCGACCTGCAGCACGACATCGGCGACCTCGACCTGCACATCAGCGGCTGCATCAACAGTTGCGGCCACCACCACAGCGGACACATCGGCATCCTCGGCGTCGACAAGGACGGCGCCGAGTGGTACCAGCTGACGCTGGGCGGTGCCGACGGCAGCATGCTGTCGGGGCCGGCAGTGCCCGGGCGCGTGATCGGCCCGGCCTTCGCAGCCGACGAGGTGGGCGACGCGCTGGAAGCCGTCGTCGACACCTACCGGCTGCGGCGCGAGGCCGGAGAACGCTTCATCGACGCCGTACGGCGCCTGGGCGTGGCGCCCTTTCGTGCCGCCGCCGACGGCGTGCGGCGCAGCACGGCACGCACCGGGTTAGCCCATGCCGATGCGGCACTGACCGTCTGAACTCGCAGCAAATCGCAGCAGGACACCCATGCACTTGATCACCCAACCCCTGCCCGCCGGCATCCTCAGCCTGGCCAACACCGAAGACGTGCTGGTATTGCGCGATGCGCTGCGCGGTGTCACCACCGTCGCGCTGCACTTCCCGAAGTGGACCGACGGCCGGGCCTATTCGCAGGCCGTGCTGCTGCGCAACCGGCTGCGCTTTGGCGGTGAGATCGTCGCCACGGGCGAGGTGGTGGTGGACATGCTGCCGCTGCTGCGCCGCTGCGGTTTCGACGCCGCGCAGTTGCGCGCCGATCAGGACCCCGGTCTGGCCGACCGCATGTTGGCGTCTTTGCCGGGACCCTTTGCGGGCCACTACCAGCACGACGCGGCCACGGGCGTCGGCACACAGGTGTCGGCATGACCGGGCCCGCAGTCCAGCGCCACGCCAGGCGCACCGCCGGCCATGCCGAACGGGTGGCGCACAGCGTCGCGCTGCTGCGTCAGGCCGCAGCGCGGCACCCGCGCCGCGTCGTGCAGGTATCCAGTTTGGGCGTGGAGGGCATGGTGCTGACCGACCTGGCGGCACGCCACGGCCTGGCCATTCCGGTGGCGACGCTGGACACCGGCATGCTGCATGCCCAGACCCTGGCCCTGCTGCCGCGCATCCGCCAGCGTTGGGGCATCGAGGTCGAGGTGCAGCAGCCGCAGGCCGAGGCCATCGTGCAATTCGTGCAGCGTCAAGGCGAGCGTGCGATGTTCGAGTCGGTGGCGCTGCGCCAGGCCTGCTGCGACTTGCGCAAGGTGCAGCCCATGCAGCGGCTGCTGGCCGGCCGCACGGCCTGGATCACGGGCCTGCGGCGTGCGCAGTCGTCGCACCGCGGCGGCGTGAACGAGGTGTCGATCGAGGACGGACGCGAGAAGTTCTGCCCGCTGGCCGCCTGGTCGGAAGCCGACGTCTGGCAATACGTCGCCGACCACGATGTGCCTTACAACCCGCTGCACGACGACTTCATGCCCAGCATCGGTTGCGCGCCCTGCACCCGTGCGGTGTCGCTGGGCGAAGACCCGCGGGCCGGCCGCTGGTGGTGGGAACACGAGGGCCCGCGCGAATGTGGCCTGCACCTGGCGCCGGCCAGGGCGACAGCGACCCGCGCCGCAGAGGTTGCGAACGAGGTTGCGAACGAGCTCGAGACCGAGACCGAGGCCACCCCATGACGGCGCCGCCGCGGGTCGTCTTCATCGGTGCCGGCCCCGGCGCCGCCGACCTGATCACATTGCGCGGTGCGCGCCACCTGGCCGCCGCCGAGGTGGTGCTGCACGACGCGCTGACCGACCCGGCGCTGCGCGCCATGGCACCGCAGGCACGCTGGGTGGACGTGGGCAAGCGCGGCTTCTGCGCAAGCACTTCGCAGACCCGCATCGACGCGCTGCTGGTGCGGTTCGCGCGCACGCAATGCCGCGTGGTGCGTCTGAAGGGCGGCGACCCCAGTGTGTTCGGTCGGCTGGAAGAAGAACTGCAGGCGCTGGCCGCCGCCGGCATCGCCTGCGAGGTGGTGCCCGGCATCACCGCCGCCAGCGCCGCGGCTGCCGACACCCTGCGCCCGCTGACGCGCCGCGGCAGCGGCCGCAGCGTCAGCCTGAGCACGGCGATGACGGCCGACCTCGGAATGCAGGCCGCCCGCCACGCCGACACCGAGGTCTACTACATGGCCGGCCGGCAGCTCGGCCCGCTCGGCCGCCGCCTGCTGGGCGCCGGCTGGCCGCAGGACACGCCGGTGTGCGTGGTCTCGCATGCCGGCTGGCCCGACATGCTGGCCAGCAGCCACGCGCTGAACGGCCTGGCCGAGGCGGCGCTGCAGCACGCCGGGCGGCCGACGGTGGTGACGGTGGGGGCCGGGGCGCGGGCGGTGACAGGCACGGGTCCGGCCGTGGCAGATGTGGCAGATGTGGCAGATGCGGCGGCCGTGGCGGGTATGGTGGGTGTGGCGGCGACTTCAGCGGGGTCTGTGGCGCCCACGCGCCGCGCTGCCTTCCAGGGCATTGCGGCCACGTAAAATGCCGAGTTGGCCCGGGGCAGCGCCACATCAGAATGGCGCCGGCATCCGTGAACAACGACCTTCCCAAAGAGCCGCCTTCATGACCCACGTCGTCCTCGAATCCTGCATCAAGTGCAAGTACACCGACTGCGTCGACGTCTGCCCCGTGGATTGCTTCCGCGAGGGTCCGAACATGCTGTTCATCGACCCCGACGAATGCATCGACTGCGCCGTCTGCATCCCCGAATGCCCGGTCAATGCCATCCTGCCCGAGGAAGACGTGCCCACCGAGCAGTTGGCCTTCATCAAGATCAACGTCGAGATGTCGCGCAAGTGGCCCAGCATCACCAAGCGCAAGGCGCCGATGCCGGATGCTGACGAATGGAAAGACCGCAGCGGCAAGATAGAGCATCTGATCCGCTGATGACGGACACCGCCTCTGTCCCTAACACCACCGGCCTGATCGAGACCGATGCCGTCATCGTCGGCGCCGGCCCGGTCGGCCTGTTCCAGGTCTTCGAACTCGGCCTGCTCGAGATCAAGGCCCACATCATCGACAGCCTGGCCTACCCGGGCGGACAGTGCATCGAGCTGTACCCCGACAAGCCGATCTACGACATCCCGGCCGTGCCCGTGTGCACCGGAAAGGAACTGACCGACAACCTGCTCAAGCAGATCGCGCCCTTCGGCGCCACCTTTCATCTGGGGCAGGAAGTGACGGTGGTCGAGCAGCGCGCAGCCGCCGACGGCACGCGCCGCTTCTTCGTGCAGACGAGCAAGGGCACGCAGTTCCTGACCAAGACCATCTTCATTGCCGGGGGCGTGGGCAGCTTCCAGCCGCGAACGCTGAAGCTGGACGGCATCGAGCGCTTCAACGAGTCGCAGCTTTTCTACCGCGTCAAGAGCCCGGCCCCGTTCGCGGGCAAGAACCTGGTGATCATCGGTGGCGGCGACTCGGCCCTGGACTGGTCGCTGAATTTTGTTGCCGAAGGCCCGCACAAGGCCGAAAGCGTCATCCTGATGCACCGCCGCGACGGCTTCAGGGCCGCGCCCGCATCGGTGGCGAAGATGAAGGAACTGTGCGACGCCTACGAGATGCAGTTCATCGTCGGCCAGGCCACCGGCTACGAAGAGCGCGACGGCCGCCTGAGCAGCCTGAAGGTGACCGGCAGCGACGGCGTGACGCGCGTGGTGCCGCTGGACATGCTGCTGGTGTTCTTCGGCCTGAGCCCCAAGTTGGGCCCCATCGCCCAGTGGGGGCTGAACATCGACCGCAAGCAGATCGTGGTCGACACCGAGAAGTTCGAGACCAATACGCCGGGCATCTTCGCGGTCGGCGACATCAACACCTACCCGGGCAAGAAGAAGCTGATCCTGTCGGGCTTTCATGAAGCGGCGCTGGCTGCGTTTGGCGCCGCGCCCTATGTCTTCCCCGACAAGCGCATCCTGCTGCAGTACACCACCACCAGCCCGAAATTGCACAAGGTGCTGGGGGTGGAGTCGCCGGTGTTCGATTGAACGTCGACTGAGCGTCGACTGAGCGTCGACTGAGCGTTCAGCGGCGAAAGCTCACGGTGGCGCCATGGGTCGTGGCGCCGTCAGAGTCATCTGCTGCAGCGCCTGCACCGCCAGTGCGCGCAGACGCTGCACCGCCAGCGGCTGTTGCGCCGCGCCGCCACAGGCTTGCACGGCCAGCGCGGTGGTGTCCTCGGCTTCGGCGTCGAGGTGCGAGCCGTCGGCCAGCAGGTGCATTTCGACACCGTGGGATGCGTCTGTGCTCGCGGCGGACGAGTGCTGCGCCGACACCAGCGCCGCCAGCGCCGGCACGGCATTGCCGCGCGCATTGCAGGGCGCTGGCGGCGCCAGCACCGCCGTGATGCGGCGTCGCCCGCCGTCGGACACGGCAGCCAGCGCGGCGGCGTAGGCCGGACCCGCGGTCGCCACCGGGTCCAGCAGCAGCGCGCCCGCCAGACGGTCCGGCGCGGCAGCGTGAAGGGCCGCACCCACATGCAGCGCGAACAGCGCGCCGGCCGAATGCCCGCCGACGATGATCCGGTACGGCAGCGCTGCACCGTCCGGTGCCAGGCGCCCGTCCAGCAGGGCCTGCGCCACTTCGCCCGCCAGTGCCGGGTTGCCGCCGGCCATGTCGGCGTCGATGCACAGTGCCATCACGCCCTCGGCCACCAGCGCCTGCGTGGTGGCGCGCAGGCGATCGCACTGGCGCGCAAAGCCATGCTGCAACAGCAGCAAGGCTTGCGGCGCGCCCTGGCTCGGCGCCGGCCAGGCCCAGTGCACGGGCAGGCTGCGTTCGCCCAGGTCCAGCCAGCGGCGCTGAAGCACCGGCGCCGCGGGTGCAACGGGTGCGACCGGTGGAGGCGGTGAAGGCTGTGAAGCCGATGAAGCGGCCTTTCCCGTCCCCGATGACGCCGCAGCGGTCATGGGCGCAACCGTCGCCGCAGCTTCATCGCCACCGCGCCCGTCGTCGCCCAGGGCCTGCCCTTCGCGTCGCGGGTCGACGGCACCGGTCCAGCCGCTGGCGCTGCGCACCACCAGGTGCAGGCCGCTGGTCAGGTCCACCTCCTGCACCGCATGGCCCAGAGCCCGCAGCGCGGCAATCGTGGCCGGGGCATGGCGGCCGGCCTCCAGCAGCACGGCGGCGCCCACGGTGCCGAAGTTGGGCTGCTCAAGCACCGTCTGGATGGCTGCGGCATCAGGCCCGCCCGATGCTGCGTCGCCAGCGGCTGGCAGCGCGTCGATGGAGCGCAGCACCCGCGCCAGAAACTGCGGGATCAGCGGCCCGCCGGCCGATCCGGCCACGGCCACCAGGCGGCCGCTGGCGCGATCGAACACCAGCGTCGGCGCCATCGTGGACCTTGGCCGCGAGCCGCCCTGCACGCGGTTGGCCACCGGCGTGCCATCGGCCGCAGCGGGACGCAGCGCAAAGTCGGTGAGCTGGTTGTTGAGCAGGAAGCCGCCCGGCAGGCCCGTGCCGCCGTCGCTGAGCACGCGCGCGCCGAAGGCCGATTCGATGCTGGTGGTCAATGCGACGGCGCGGCCTTCGGCATCGACGACGCTGGCGTGGCTGGTGCCGGTGGCCGGCTGCTCGGGCATGGGCGCCTGCGCACCACGCACAGCACCCGGTTGGCCGGCCGGCGCCTGGGCCATGCGGCGCGGGCCGATCAGGGCGGCACGGGCGTCGAGGTAGGCTGGGTCCAGCAGGCTGCGCCAATCGCCACCGGGCGCGGCGACAAAGGCAGGGTCGGCGACGAATTGGGCGCGATCGGCCAGCGCCAGGCGCATGGCCTCGGTCGCCCGATGCATGGCAGTGGCCTCGGCGCTGACCTGGGCAGTGGCTGCGGCGGGGGCTGCGGCGTTGGCTGCGGCGTTGGCTGAGCTGGCGCCATCGGCCGCGGCGGCCACAGGCGGTGCCGCGGCCGGCGGCATCGCTTCGACGCGGTCGATCAGCCCCAACGTCTGCATCAGCATCAGGTGGCCCGACGACGGCGGCGGCACGCCACAGACACGCCAGCGCCGCCAGTCGGTGCAGATGGCTTCACGCTGCAGCGGCAGGTAGCCGGCCAGGTCAGCGGCGGTGATGGCGCTGCCGACGGGATGCGCGCGCAGTAGCGCCACCAGCGCTGCAGCGATCGGGCCTTCGTGCAAGGCCGCGCTGCCGCCTGCAGCCAG
>JBBSCX010000156.1:0-8210 GCA_038249905.1 Burkholderiales bacterium | reverse complement strand
AGCACGACCTTGATCCGCGTCGTGGTGATGGTGGTGGTGGTGCTGGGCATTGCCAGCGTGCTGGTGGTGTCGGTGGTGCAGAAGCGGCGCGAGATCGGCATCCTGCGCGCCATGGGCGCCACGCGGGGCCAGGTGCTGCGGGTCTTTCTGCTGCAGGGTGCCGTGGTGGGCGCGCTGGGTTCGGCCCTGGGCGTGCTGCTGGCGGTGGGGCTGATCTTCCTGTTCACCACCTTCGTGCGCGGCAGCGACGGGCTGCCGCTGTTCGCCATCACGCTGGCGCCTGACATGGCCTTGCGCATCGCCGCGGTGGCCACGGCCTGCGGCGTGCTGGCCGCGGTGGCACCGGCGCGCAGCGCGGCCAGGCTCGACCCGGCGCAAGCCATCCGCATGTAGGCGCGGCCCGCGACGATGGCCGACGATTCAACCCCGCCCACGCCCACGCCCGCAGACCCGGCCGAACCGGCTGCAACGCCGCTGCTGCAGTTGCGCGGCATCCACAAGAGCTACAACCTCGGCCTGCCGAACGAGGCCGAGGTGCTGCACGGCATCGACCTCGACCTGGCCGAAGCCGAGTTCGTGGCCCTGATCGGGCCATCCGGATCGGGCAAGAGCACATTGCTGAACCTGATCGGCCTGCTCGAGCGCCCCAGCGCCGGCAGCTACCGCATCAGCGGCCAGGAAGCCGTGGGCCTGGACGACGCCGCCACCACCCGGCTGCGCGGGCAGGCCCTGGGTTTCGTGTTCCAGTTTCACCACCTGCTGCCGGCTTTCAGCGCGCTGGAAAACGTGACCCTGCCGGCGCTGATGCGCGAAGGCCATGTCAGCGCCGTGCAGCTGGCACGCGCCAAGGAGGTGCTGGCGGCGATGGGCCTGCAGCAGGCGATGAACAAGCGCCCGGGCGAGCTTTCGGGCGGCATGCAGCAGCGCGTGGCGATCGCGCGTGCGCTGGTGCTGCGTCCGCCGCTGGTGCTGGCCGACGAGCCCACCGGCAACCTGGACACCGGCACTTCTGCAGAGGTGTTCGCGCTGATGCGCCGCATGCATGCTGAGTTGCGCACCAGCTTCCTGATCGTCACCCACGACCCGCGTCTGGCGCAGCAGTGCGACCGCATCGTCGAACTGGTGGACGGGCGCATTGCCGGCGACCGTGCGGTCTGAGCGGGTGCACGAAGACGCGGACACGGGCCTGATCCGAGGCCAGCCCCCCGCGCTATCCCCTACCGTCGTCAGCGAGACCGCACCATGAGCAGCACCCGCGTCGAATTCACCAGCAGCCAGGGCCATGCACTGGCGGGCCGCCTGGACACACCCGACACCGCACCGCGGGCCTGGGCCTTGTGGGCCCACTGTTTCACCTGCTCGAAAGACACCAAGGCTGCCGCCTTCATCGCGCGGGCCTTGGCCGACGCGGGGTTTGGCGTGCTGCGCTTCGACTTCACCGGTCTGGGTGGCAGCGGCGGAGACTTCAGCAACACGCATTTCAGCTCGAACGTCGACGATCTGGTGGCCGCTGCGGACTGGTTGCGCGCCGAGCACGGCAGGCCCGCGTTGCTGGTGGGCCATTCGCTGGGCGGCGCGGCCGTGCTGGCCGCCGCTCACCGCGTGCCCGACCTGCGCGCGGTGGCCACCCTGGGCGCCCCCTGCGACCCGGGCCATGTGGCGCAGCAGTTCGGGGCCGATCTGGCCGTGATCGAAGCGCAAGGCCAGGCGACGGTCAAACTGGCCGGGCGCGAGTTCACCATTCGCCGCAGCTTCATCGACGACATCAGCGGCCAACCGCAAGCCGACCGCATCCGTGCGCTGCGCAAGCCGCTGCTGGTGATGCATGCGCCGCAAGATGCCGTGGTGTCGGTGGACAACGCGCGCCACATTTTCGAGAGCGCGCGGCACCCGAAGTCCTTTGTCTCGCTGGACGGTGCCGACCACATGCTGACGCGCGAGGCCGATGCGCGTTACGCGGCCGGCATCATCGCGGCCTGGTCGTCGCGATACCTGGCAGACGAAGGGCCTGCGGCGGGCTGAGGCCGGGCTGCGCAGGCGCGGCGGGCTGAAGTTTGGCCGCTGCCAGCCGACAAGATGGGGTGGGCGCCTTTCGCCCCATGGGCGCGTCCGTGCCCGGTTCAGCGAGCCCTCCTGCCACCGCCTTCGCGCCAGGCCCATGCACACCCGAGATGCACCGCGACCTCGAACACCTTGAACAACGCTGGGGACTGGCGCTGCACAGTGCCGGTTTCGGCGTGTGGGACCTCGACGTCGTGATGCAGCGCGTGCACTACTCGCCGCAATGGAAGGCGATGCTCGGCTATGGCGATGTGGACGAGGCCGAGCCGTCATCGACCTGGCGCGCGCGTGTGCACCCCGACGACCGGCCCGGCATGCTGGCGGCGCTCGCCCGCCATCTGAACGGCACGGACGCGAGCTACGCCCATGAATTCCGCCTGCGTGCTGCCGACGGCCGCTGGCGCTGGGTGCTGTCGCGCGGGCGCGTGGTGCGGCGAGGCCCGGCCGGCGAGCCGCTGCGCGCGGTGGGCACACTGACCGACCTGAGCGACCGCCGGGAGGCGGAATTGATGCGCGCCCAGCGCGACCGCGCAGAGGCCGAGCGGCACGCCATGGCCGAACTGCTGTCACGCATGAGCCACGAACTGCGCACGCCGCTGAATGCGGTGCTGGGCTTTGCGCAATTGCTCGGGCCGCGCCTGGACGGCGCGGAGGTCGAGGCCCAGCGACGTGACCTGGCGCAGATCGAACTCGCCGGCTGGCAGTTGCTGGCGCTGATCGACGAAATGCTGCAGCAGTCGGAAGAGCAGGCCCGGCAACGCGCCGAGGCCTTGATGCCCGCCATCTGAAACAGCATCGGCATGCTTCGACGGGCCATCACCCCTGCCCGGGGTGTGGTGAGGGGCCTCGAACTGGCGCGCCAGTGCTTGTCCCGATTCATGCACCCTCGTGCCCCGCCTAGACTTGCCGCGTTTGCGGTCAGCGACACTCCGGGGCTCGGGGCGTCGTGCCCGCGACGCGACAAAACCAACGCACCGCCGAAGGAGACCCATGGACGCTGTCGACCCCTATGACCTGCGGCCCTGGTACGGGCAGTACGGGGTCCACATCCCGACGGACTTGCCCACCCCGGCACACGCCAGCCTGGCCGCCATGGCCAGCGCCGCGGCGCAGCGCCACGCTGCGCAGACGGCCTTCACCACCGTCATGCCCAACGGCATGTACGGCTCGCTGAGCTACGCCAGGGTCGATGCCCTCAGCGATGACTTCGCGCGTTACCTGCGCCAGGTGCTGCGGCTGCAGGCCGGGGACCGCGTCGCCATCCAGATGCCCAACTGCCTGTCGTACCCGGTGGTCCTGCTGGGCACGCTGAAGGCCGGCTGCGTGGCCGTGAACATCAATCCGCTGTACACGGCCAGCGAGATGGTCCACCAGTTCAACGACAGCGGTGCCAAGGCGGTGGTGATCGTCGACCTGTTCGCCGACAAGATGGCGCAGGCACTGCCGCAGACGGGCGTCAAGCATGTCGTCCTGACGCGCGTGCCGGAGTTCTTTCCGCCGGTGGTCGGCGGCATCGTCCACGCAGTGATGAAGTACTGGAACCGCCTGGTCCCGGCGCACGACATGCAGGCCACCACGCTGCCGCAGGCGCTGCAGCAGGGCCGTGCGGGCGGCGGCGACGCCGCGCAGTGGTGGCGGCCGCTGCGCCACCATGACCTGGCGCTGCTGCAATACACCGGCGGCACCACCGGCGTGGCCAAGGGCGCGATGCTCACCCCCGGCAACCTGCTGTGGAACGTGGCCCAGATGCGCGCCCTGTGCGGCAGCCACATCGACGAAGGCAAGGAGGTGGTGCTGACCGCCTTGCCGCTGTATCACATCTTCGCCTTCACGGTGAACTTCCTCTGCATGTTCGACGCCGGGGCACGCAACATCCTGGTGCCCAGCCCGCGCCCGGTGCAGAACCTGCAGCGCGCGATCGAGAACTACCGCATCACCTGGCTGACCGGCGTCAACACGCTCTACAACGGGCTGCTGAGCGAGGAGTGGTTCACCGCCTTCCCGCCCAAGCACATCAAGGCCGCGGGCGGGGGCGGCGCGGCCATGCACCATGCCGTGGTCGAGCGCTTCGAGCAGGTCACCGGCGCGCCGCTGGTCGAGGGCTACGGCCTGACCGAGAGCTCGCCGGTGGTGTGCTTCCAGCCGCTGAACGGCCAGCGCACGCGCGACAGCATCGGCATCCCTGCCCCGATGACCGAGGTGCGACTGGTGGACGATGCCGGCGTGCCTGTGCCGCTGGGCCAGCCGGGCGAGCTGGTGGTGCGCGGCCCGCAGGTGATGCAGGGCTACTGGCAGCGGCCCGAAGCCACCGCCGAGGTGCTGAGGGGCGGCTGGCTGTACACCGGCGACGTCGCGGTGATGGACGAGCGCGGTACCTTCCGCATCGTCGACCGCAAGAAGGACATGATCCTGGTCAGCGGCTTCAATGTCTATCCGAACGAGATCGAGGACGCGCTCACACGCCTGGATGGCGTGCTCGAAGCGGCGGTGATCGGCGTGCCGGACACCAAGTCCGGCGAGGCGGTGCGCGCCTATGTCGTGCGACGCGACCCGGCCCTCACGGCCGACGCCGTGTTGGCGCACTGCCGCACGTTGTTGACCGGCTACAAGATCCCGGCTCGCGTCGAGTTTCGCGACGAGCTGCCCAAGACCCCCGTCGGCAAGATCCTGCGCCGCGAGTTGCGCGGCGAAGTCATGGCCGGCATGAAGAACAAGGGCTGAACCATGCTTTCCGAAACCGAAACCAGGCTGCTGGGCGTGATGATGATGGTCATCATGCTCGGCATGGGCGCGAGCCTGACCTTCAAGGACTTCGCCATCGCATTGCGCAAGCCCGTCGGCGTCGCCATCGGGCTGGTGTGCCAGTACGGGTTGATGCCGCTGCTGGCCTTCCTGCTGGCCAAGGCGCTCGCGCTGCCACCGGCCTATGCGGTGGGCCTGATCCTGATGGGCTGCATGCCCGGCGGCACCACCAGCAACATCTTCGCCTACTTCAGCAAGGGCACGCTGAGCCTGTCGATCCTGATGACGGTGTGCTCGACGCTGGTGGCCATCGTCATGGTGCCGTTGACGCTGGCCTTCTACAGCCAGGGCATCGAGGGCCAGTGGCAGGTGCCGCGCGAGAACGTCATCCAGGTGCTGTTCGTGCTGCTGGTGCCCACGGTCATCGGCATGGCGCTGCGGCGGTGGAACGCCAACGTCGGCGCGGTGGTCGAGATGTTCGGCGGGCTGCTGGGCGTGTTCGTGATCCTGTTCCTGGTCGGCTCCTGGGTGCCGCGCAATTACCAGTTGCTGCTCGACACCGGATTCCCGGTGTACGCGGCGTCGATCGGGCTCGGCCTGTTCGGCTTCGTGCTGGGTTACGCGCTGTCGCGCGGCCTGCGCCAGGACGCGCGCCGCGCGCGCACGATCGCGCTGGAGACGGGCATCCAGAACGGCCCGCTGGCGGTACTGATCGTGCTGCTGTCCTTCACGGGCACGCAGCAGCAGGAAGTGCTGCTGATTCCGATCCTGTATTCGCTGTTCATCGTCATGTCCAGCAGCGCGGTGACGGTCTGGTTCCGCCGCATCACCGCCCGCGAGGAACTGGCGCGGGACGCGGCGAAGATCGGTTCGATGGCCCGCGCCTGAGCGGGCGCCGCCAGGCGAACGGGGCCCGCAAGCCCCGTGTCTGCGCGGAGCCGAGACTGCATGCAGGCAGGCCGGACAACGGCCCAGGCACTTCAGGGAGACCACATGCCGCATTCCAACTCCTTCGGCCGCTTTGGCAGCCTCGTTTTGGTCGTGGTCGTGGTCGCGGCTGGACTGGCCGCCGCCGGGGCCGCCAGCGCCAGCGCGATATCGCCGTCGCCTGCCGAGAGCTTCGTGCGCTCGCCGCAGCTGGTGTCGGCGCACATCTCGCCTTCGGGTCAGCGCGTGGCGCTCATCGTCACCACGCCAGAGGGCCGCCGTGTGTTGGCGGTGCGCTCGCTGGCCCAGGGCGGCGCCACCAGTACCGTGGGCGCCTTCACCGACGCCGACGTCGAAAGCGTGCATTGGGTGAACGACGAACGCCTGGTCTTCGCCGCCTACGAGCCCGGTGCGGAATTCGAAGCAGGCGGCGCGGGCACCTTCGGCGTCGACCACGACGGCGGCAACTACCGCGAACTGATCGGCTGGCGCAGCACCAGAAGCGCCACGGGCACCCGCATCGAGCGCCGCGGCCTGCCCTACGGCTGGTTCATCTGGGGCACGCTGGATGATGGCAGCGACGACATCCTCGTCTACCGCCGCGCCACCGACGGCAGCGGCGACCCCATCCTTGGCTCGCTGGGGCGGCTGAACACACGCTCCGGTGCGCTGACCGCGCTGAGCTTCGGTGCGCCCGAGTTCGCCGCGAACTGGGTGCTGGACAGCCAGCGCCAGCTGCGCGTGGTGTCCACGTTGCGCGACGGCCGCAGCCGCCTGCACTGGAAGAAGCCCGGCACCGACACCTGGACCGTGGTGCTGGACGAGCCGTGGCTGGACGCCGGGACGCTGGCGCCGCGCTACCTGGAGAACGACGGCACATTGATCGTCGAGGGCCGCAACGGGCGCGATACTTCGGCGCTGTTTGCGCTGGACCTGGCCACAGCCAAGCTCGACCCTGAACCACTGGTGGCGCTAACCGGTTTTGACCTGGCCGCGAGGCTGGAAACCGACAGCCGCACCGGCCACGTGGTGGGCGTGCACACGGTGGCCTCCCGGCCCGTCAGCGTGTGGTTCGACGAACGTCTGCAGGGCATCCAGAACGCGGTCGACACCGCCTTGCCCGGCCGCTACAACCGCCTTTACTGCGGCCGCTGCCAAAGCACGCAGCACTTCATCGTCTTCAGCCGGAGCGACACCCACCCTGGCGAATTTCTGCATTACGACCACGGCAAGCGTGCGCTGCAATCGCTGGGCGCGCGCCTGCCGTGGATTGCGCCGGCGCAGCAAGGGCGCCGCAGCTTTCACCGCGTGGCGGCGCGAGATGGTTTGATGTTGCCGGTGGTGGTGACGCACCCGCCAGGTGTGGCACCCGACGCCAAGCCGGCTGCCGCCCTGCCCACGGTAGTGCTGGTGCATGGCGGGCCTTGGGTGCGCGGCGGCGACCTGAGCTGGAGCGGTGAAGCGCAGTTTCTCGCCACACGCGGCTACCGGGTGCTGGAGGTCGACTTCCGCGGCAGCGAAGGCTACGGCTGGCGCCACTTCCGGGCCGGCTGGAAGCAATGGGGCACGTCCATGCAGGACGACCTGGCCGATGCCGTGGCCTGGGCGGCCAAGGAAGGCCTCAGCGACCCGAACCGCGTGTGCCTGGTCGGCGCCAGCTACGGCGGTTATGCGTCGCTGATGTCGCTGATCCGTCACCCCGACGTCTATCGCTGCGGCGTCAGCTTTGCCGGCGTTACCGACATCGGCCTGCTCTACAACGCCCGTTGGGGCGACATCAGTCAGCAGGCGAAGCGCTTTTCGATGCCGGTGCTGGTGGGCGACCCGAAGGCCGATGCCGAATTGCTGAACGCCTCGTCGCCGCTGGCCCGCGTGGCCGAGATCAAGCGCCCGGTATTGCTGGCCTGGGGCCGGCTGGACCGCCGCGTGCCCGAAGAGCATGCCGACCGCTTCGTCAAGGCAGCGCGCGCGGTGGGCGTGAAGATCGAGACCGTCTCCTGGCACGACGAGGGCCACGGCTTCTCCCTGTCCAGCAACCATGCCGACTACCTGCGCCGCGTGGAGACCTTTCTGGCGCGCGAACTGAAGCCCTGAGGCGGGCGAGGCGCTGACCTGTTCTCTGACCTGTTCTCTGACCTGTTCGCGCCCTGTTCGCAGCCCATGGTGCCGTGCCGCGAAGGCGCGGCGGTCTGCAACTCGGTGGCCGCCGGTCGACAAGACAACAGTGGCGCCTTGTGCCCCACGGCCGCGCACTTGCCCGTGGCAGTGGCCGGGCTGCCACCGCAGCGGCCCAGGGCCCATGCACACGCGAGATGCACCGCGCTTCGAACACCCTGAACAACGCTCGGGACTGGCGCTGCACAGTGCCGGTTTCGGCGTGTGGGACCTCGACGTCATCCAACACCGCGTGCACTGCTCGCCGCAATGGAAGGCAATGCTCGGCTATGGCGATGTGGACGAGGCCGAGCCGACATCGGTGT
>JBBSCX010000155.1:0-8214 GCA_038249905.1 Burkholderiales bacterium | reverse complement strand
CGTGTTCCGGGCGTGACGCACACGCGAGGAGCGAGCGTGCGGGGGATGGGCGGGCTGAGGTCGCCCTTCTCTCCCCGCGCAGCTCAGCCGGCGAGAAAAGGGCTCGGCGCAGTATCACCAAATTGCTGCATTGACCGGCATACCGATGCCGCCGGGGCTGCGATGAGTAACACCTCCATTCGTCTGCCTGAAGAGCTGAAGGCCCGCGTCGAGCGCTTGCAGCACATGCAGGCGTCGGGCGCGTACCTGACGCTGGATGACCTGCACGGCTATGCGACCGCGCTGCCACGCGGCGAGCAGCCGGCCAAGCCGACGCCGCGGACCATGACGCCGCAGGCGTTGACGCGCTTCAGGGCTTCGATGCGCCGCACCGGCCGACCGTGACGCGGCTGGTGCTGGCCAGCGGGCTGGCTGACGATCTCGATTGCATCGCAGCGCATCTGCTCGAACACGAGGGGTTCGGCGAGGTCTGAACTGGAGCGGGAACGCGAGGCGGATGTCGCTGGGGATGACGACCTGGCCCTTGCTCGAGCGCGTGGCGCCAGACTCAGCGCCGGGTGCATCTGGTGCGCCGGGTGCGCCGGGTGCGTCTGGTTCGTCAGCCCGGCTTACTGACGAGCGTGCCGCAGTCGCAGCAAGGCCGCCACCCCCAGCGCCATCAACAGCACGCTGGCCGGCTCGGGCACAGGCGTGATCGTCAGCCGGTAAGCCAGAAACATGGTGTCCAGGTTGAAGCCCTCGCTGTAGGCCGAGCCGGCGTGGAAACCGTCGGTGGTGGCGAAGTCGTTGTCGTTGGCAATGAACAAGAACCAGTCGTTCGGCGCCAGCGGGTCCAGCGCCGGCAGCAGCGCCAGGCCCTCCCATTTCTCGCTCAGGTTCTCAAGCCCGGGCAGGTTGCCGTTGGCCAGGCCGAAACGCGCCAGTTGCGTTGCGGTGTTGATGTCCAGGAAGGGCGCGTAAAGCGCCGGCGTGATTGCCGGGTTCAGCACGCCGCCCGGCGCCACCTGCCCTTCGTAGGGCTGGCCCAGGATGTTGGTGGCGGCGCTGATGTCGATCACGTCGACGCGCCGCAGCAGGCTCTGCTGCGTGCCGACGAAGCGGCCGTTGCTGTCGCGCGGCAAGATCAGCAGTTGTGTGTCCGACAACGCCAGCACCTCGCTTTGCGCCGCCACCAGCGTGTTGGCGCCTTGCTGGAACTTCGGCAACGGCACCACGTATTCGCCGGTCAGCGCGATCTGATCCAGGTTGCTGAGGTCGTAGGTGAACAGCCGGGTGTTGTTGCGAAAGGCGGCCCCGGTGCTGGCGCCGTCCTGCCGCGCCGCGCTCTGCAGCGCCACGAACAGGGTGCGGCCGTCGGGGCTCAGGCTCATGCCCTCGAAGCCCTGGTTGTTGCCGCGGCCATACGTCGGGTTGGCGGGGCTGGGCGCCGGCTGGCCGGCGGTCGGGTTGTTCGAGCTGTAGTCGGTGACGCCGTTGCGCAGCGGGCGCACCGAGGCGGCCACCGGCAACGCGCCGGTCAACTGACCCGATGCGTCGAAACGGTAGATCGACGGGCCGTACTCGTCGCTGACGAGCCAGCTGCCGTCCTGCAGGCGCACGACGCCCTCGGCATCCAGCGCGAGCTTGCCGTTGAAGGCCTGGGGCATCTCCGGCAGGCTCGCCGTGGCCGGCCGGGCGCCGCCGGTGGCCACACCGCCGGGCCTGGGGTCCAGGCCGGACAAAAACTGCGTGCCGCCGCCGGGCAGGGTCTCGTACAGGCGCAGTGCCTGCGTCAGCGTCAGGCCGATCTGGTTCTGCGGCAGCCCGCTGGCCCCCAGAGGGGCTGGCGTGAAGCTCATCTGCAGCGTGTTCAAACGCGGCGCGTAGTCGACGGTGCCGGCGATGTTGTAGCCGCGGTCGGGCGCGGCGATGAAGTTGCCGCTGTAGCTGTTGCCGCTGCGCTGCCAGCTCGCCGCGTCGGCGAACAGCCCCGAGACCGAGCCAAAGGTCTCGCCGTGCTCGTCGCGCAGCGCCGCCGGCAGCCGGCCCACGCCCACCAGGCCTTGCCACTGCAGTGTGGTGCCATTGACGACAACCGTGCTCTGGGCCTGCGCGGGCAGGACGGTGGCGCCCAGCGTTGCGGCCACGAGCGGAGCCAACAGTCGCGCAGACAGCGGTGCAAGCAGCGGTGCAAGCAGCGGTGCAAGCAGCGGTGCAAGCAGCGGTGCAAGCAGCGGTGCAGACAGTGAAGCCCGCAGGTTGGGAGCAAACAGCTTGTTCATCTCACGGACCTCGTCGTTGTAGGTATTGCTGACATTAGGTAACGCTGATGTCAGGCGGATGACGACCTGGCCCGGTCCGGCCGCCATCCGCCGGGTTTGAAGGGGGCGCATCACCTCACGACCCGTCACCGTACCGACACCGCGTCGACACAGGCCCGGCCTAGCGTAGTACGGTCGCGACGCGTCGCGCACCGCCACCTCCGCCGCCGTACAACCGAACTCGACAAGGGAGCTCCTGCATGGGCCGTCCGATCAAACCCCCACCGCGCCCGACAGGCACCAGTCGCCGCGGCTTCTTCCTCAAGTCCGGCGGCGCCGCGATGGCCGTGGCCGCCGCGCCGCTGGCCGTGGTGGCGCAGCGGCAGGCCGTGGTGTTGCCGGTGTTCCAGCATGGCGTGGCCAGCGGCGACCCGCTGGCCGACCGCGTGATGCTGTGGACCCGCGTCACGCCCCGGCAGAACAAGAACGCCATCAGCGTGAACCTGATCGTCGCCACCGACCCCGGGCTGACCCAGGTGGTGCTGCGCACCGTGGCCAAGACCAACCCCAACCGCGACTTCACGGTGAAGGTGGACGCCACGCGGCTGGCCCCCGCCACCACCTACTACTACCGCTTCGATGCCGAAGGCGAGGCCTCGCCTGTGGGCCGCACGCGCACGCTGCCTGTGGGCGCCACGGCGCGCCTGCGCCTGGCGGTGGTGAGCTGCTCGAACCACGCCTTCGGCCTGTTCAACGCCTACCGCCGCATCGCCGAGCGCGCCGACATCGACGCCGTGGTGCACCTGGGCGACTACCTGTACGAATACGGACCGAACGTATTCGGCAGCCTGCGCACGCCCGAGCCGCCCAACGAGATGGTGACGCTGTCGGATTACCGCCTGCGCCATGCCCAGTACAAGCGCGACGTTGACTCGATCGAGATGCACCGGCAGCACCCGCTGATTGCCATCTGGGACGACCACGAGACCACCAACGACTCCTGGCGTGACGGTGCGCAGAACCACACCCCGGGTGACCCGCCGGCTGGTGAAGGCAACTGGGCCGAGCGCGTCAACCTCGGGCTGCAGGCGTATTACGAATGGATGCCGGTGCGCATCCCCGACGTGAGCAAGCGGCGCGAGAACCAGCGCAAATTCCGCTTCGGCGACCTGCTGGAACTCGTCATGCTGGAAGAGCGGCTGCAGGCGCGCAGCCAGCAGCTGACGGCGACCGTGCCGACGCCTTTCGGCAACGGCTTCGTGCAGACCGGTGCTTTTGCCGATGCGTCGCGGCAACTGCTCGGCACGACCCAGGAAGTCTGGCTGGCCGATACCCTGCGCACGACGCCGGCACGCTGGAAGTTTCTGGGGCAGGGTGTGATGTTCGCCCAGCTCAAACTGCAGGGTGCGCCGCTGGCGCAAGGCGGCGGCGTGTTTCTGAACACCGACCAGTGGGACGGCTACCAGCCCGCCCGCAACCGCGTCTACGACATCTTCAAGGGCACATCCGCGCAGCCGGCGGTGAACAACTGCGTGGTCCTGACCGGCGACATCCACAGCAGCTGGGCCTCTGACCTGAGCCAGGACCCGAACAACCCCAACGTCGCCACCGGCGGCTACAACCCGGCCACGGGCGAGGGCTCGCGCGCGGTGGAATTTGTCGGCACCTCGGTGACCTCGCCCGGTGTCTCCGACCCGAACGGCAGCACTGCGGCCTTGCTGCGCAGCATCAACCCGCACTTCAAGTACATCGAACTGAACCAGCGCGGCTACATGCTGATGGACGTGACGCCGCAACGCGTGGTGGGCGAATGGTGGTTCGTCGACACGGTGCAGAGCATCAGCAACGTGCAGACCTTCGCCGTGGCCTTCGAGGTGCAGAACGGCACCAACCGCCTGCAGCCCTCGGCACAGACCACCCCGCCCGCCAACCCGCCCGCCTTGGCGCCCTGAGCGCTGAGCGCGGCAAGAAACTGGAGTGAATCCCATGCAAGACACAACAACCCTGGCGCGCCTGGTGGCGGCCACTCTCGCGCTCGGCTGGGCCGCCGGTGGGGCCCAGGCACAGCAGAACTTCGTCGTCAGCGGAGATTTGCAGTTCCACAACGAAGTCGTGCACATCGACTTCACGCTGGCCACGGCGCGCAGCGACATTCGCCTGTGGACCGACTCCTGGTTCTCGGGGCTGAACTTCGACCCCACCGGCGCGCTGTGGCGTGCCTCCGGCGCCGACTTCGAGTTGCTGGCCGAGGTCGACGACGACGACACGGTCGCCCCGGGCCAGGGCTTTTACGACTTCGGCTTCGGCCCGCTGAGCCTGGGCGCCGGCGGCTACCGGCTGACCCTGGCCACGGCAGTCAATGCGCCGCTGGGCACGCTGCTGTCGCAAGGCTTCAGCTACGACAGCGAGACCCCGATCCCGCTGGCCGTATGGAACCAGCCCACCTACGACCCCAATGCCAACGACCAGAAGGGCGGCTTCTGGCGCGTGCACCTGAACGGCGTCGACAGCGTCAGCGTCGTGCCCGAACCGGCCAGCGCGCTGCTGCTGGCCTTGGGGTTGATGGGTCTGATCGGCCTGACGCGCACGGCAGGGCGGCCTACATCGCAGTCGCGCTGAGGGTAAAGGCGAGGGCGCCACCCTGGGTCAGGGCGCGCACCTTCGCGCTCAGCACCTTTCAGCGCGCCGTCGTCGGGTCGATCACCGCGGCCACGGCCGTGATGCGGTTGGCCGGGAAGCCTGACTTCTGCGCGTGTTCGCGGATCAGCGCTTCGCTGGGGGCGTTGTAGACGCAGTAGATCTTGTCGCCGGCGACGAAGCTCTGCACCCACTGGATGTCCGGGCCCAGGCTGCGCAATACCTTGTTGGACTGCTGCGCGGCGCCGCGCAGTTGTTCGGCGCTCATGTTCGAGGCGCCGGGAATGTCGCGCTCGATCAGAAAGCGCTGTTGGGCGAACGACGGCGTGGCCGCCAGGGTCAGCACGACAGACAGCATCAGGGCGCGGGTGTGGAAGCGGTTCATGGTGGTTTCTCCTCGAAGGGGGTGGGAAATTGGGACAGAAAGCGGGACAGAAAGCGGGAGAGAAATCGGGTCGGTAAGTGACAGAAAGTGAAACGGGCTTTCGATGGCTCAGGGCGCGTAGAAGTACGGGTCCAGCACCTTGACCTCGGTGATGCGGCCCACCGGCAGGCCGTTGCGGTCGGCCACCTTGCGGATGGCCTCGGGCGCGGGCGCGTCGTAGATGCAGAAGGTCTGCGTGCGCTCGGGGTTGACGTAGGAATGCACCCAGGTCACGCCGTGCTCGGCGTTGTTGGCCACCACGCCGGCCAGTGCCTGGCGGCCCTGCTCGTTCATGGGGATGGACAGTCCGTCCGGGAACTGGCGTTCGATCAGGTAGCGCGGCATGGCGGGTTTCCTTCGGTGGGGCGGCAGCACCAGCGCTGCCGTGACTCGAAGGATGCCGACGCAGCTTGCCTGCCGCGACGGCAGCGCTGCCTAAACTGGGGCACCCTGTTACCTAGATTGCCTGGTGTGGTGCGCTAAAAGTCCTCGCACCCAAGCGCCTTGGTAGACATTGCTTCGGGTTCGGCTGTCGTGGGCCGCCAAGGACTGCCGGTTGGGTGCCGTCAGCAGCCTGTCACTGGAGCGGCTGGCCGGTCGCACTCGGCCATCAGCTGTCGTTGGCTGCGGTCTGCTCTGGGGTCCTACCGCGTGATTTTGCAGATGTCGCCGCGCACGGATTACCAGTCCAACTCCTGCGCCGTTCGGCAGGCCGCTGCCGATCTTGACCAAAAGGCCCGCGATTGGGTGGAAGTCCTCGGACAAGTCCCAGGTATTCAACGGGAAGAGGACGCGTTGGCCTGAAAATCGGGGTGCCCGGCCTGCCACAGCATGAACGCATAGTAGTTGGCGATCTGCCGCTGGCGCTGCTGCTTCGTGACGCCTTGCCCGTGGCCGCCCTCGTATTCCAGGTCGAGCAGGATCGGCTTGCCCGATGTCGTTGCTGCCAACAGGCGCGCAGCCATCTTGTTCGACTGGCCAACGTTCACACGTGTGTCGTTCACGCCGTGCTGCAATAGCACCGCCGGGTAGCGGGTGCCTTCCTTGACGTGGTGGTAGCTGCTCATCGCCAGCAGCCCGCGGAACCCTTCTTCCTGCTGCACCGAGCCGAACTCGACGACGTTGACCGGGCCGATCGGCATCACATGCAGGCGCACGAAGTCGAGCATGCCCACCAGAGGGACGACCGACGCGAAGAGGTCGGGCCGCTCGGTCATCGCACGGCCAACGGTGATGCCGCCGGCGCTGCCGCCGAGGATCCCGAGGCGCGATGAGGACGTGTACTTCTGCTCGACAAGGTATTCAGCACACGCGACGAAATCCTTCCACGTGTTGGGCTTGGTCGCCTTGTAGCCTGCCTTGTACCAATCCTCGCCGTAGGCACTGCTGCCGCGCACGTTGGCGACGGCGAACACACCGCCCTTCTCCAACCATGCGATGCGGACCGGGTCGAACCCCGCGTCGTAGGTGATGCCGTACGAGCCGTAGCCGATCAGCATCGCGGGGTTGTTGCCGTTGAGTTTGATCCCCCGCTTGTGAACGATCGACATCGGCACCATCGCGCCGTCATGGCTGCGCACCCGGACCTCAATGGAGACAAGGTCAACTGGCGCGTCAAAGGGGCCGAGCGGCTGCAGGCCGGTGTTGGTCACCTTGTCCGGCGCCACCGCGTAAATCTCGCGTGCACGCGTCCAGGCGCCTACGCCGGCGATCACGCCGTCGACGTCGGGCGAGACACCAAGAACCTGGACGGCACCCTCGACTGGAAAGCGCACTTCCACCGGAGACTTCGCATTCCACGGCATGCGCATCAGGCGCTTCAATGCGCCGTCGCGCGTCTCGTAGTAAAGCGCGTCACGCGCGGCGTGGACGTCATCGATCAGGGTACTGCCCGGCGCCACGACAACATCGGCGCGGCTGAAGTCGGGTGCGGCGAGGCTGGTCTTGACGATCGAGAAACGCGGACTGTCGCGGTGTGTGCGCAGATAAATCGCGTTGCCGTGGACTGCGTACCCAGTGACCTTGTCGGCCGGATCGCAGATCTTCAGCCACGGTGTGTCGGGCTTGCCGACTGTGGCAAGCGGCGCAGCGTACAGGCGCAGCTCTCGCTGCACGCCGTCATAGACCACTGCGATCGCATGATCCGAACCCGGTGTGACGATGACGTATGCGCTCTGCGTCGGCAGTATCGGCACCCGCGGATTGCCGTCGACGCCCAGCAACAGGACATCCTTGGCAGGATCGGTACCAACCACATGCAGGTAGGCGCGCCGATTCTTGAAGTGCTCGCTCATCGGCGCGTCGTCAGCGAGCTGCGGGCCACGTGTGTAGTAGAAAGACTTTCCGCCGGGTAGCCATGACACCCCGGCGTAACGCGCGCGATCGATGGGTTTGCCGAAGCGCTTTTTCGTGGCGGTCTCGATCAAGTGGATCGACGCCAGTTCGTTGCCGCCGGGCGAGATACCCACCGCGACCACGCTGCCGTCGGGCGAGGCCTCAAAGTAATTGATCGCGTGCGGCTTGCCAGTCTCCTTCTGCCAGTCGTCAGGATCGGCCAGCAGCAAGTCCTTGCCGCCGACCGCGCGCGCATAGAGCTTGAAGGTGTTCTCGGTGGCGCCGCGGCGCACAAAGAAGATCGTACCGTCCGGCATGCGCTGCAGCGCGCCAATGCGCGCGGCCGCAGCGTTGTCGAGTTCGGCGATGCGCTTCTTCAGCGCTGCGTGCCCGGGCAGTGCTTCGAGCGTGGCGTGCGCATGGTCGGCGTGCGCCTTCATCCACGCGGCGACCGCGGGGTCCTTCTCGTTCTCCATCGCACGGTAGGGATCGTCCACCACGGTGCCGAAAAAGCTCTCCTGAACGTTCTTCGCAGGAAAGACCGGCAGGCGGTCGGCGACGGCTGCGGTGCAAACCAGG
>JBBSCX010000154.1:0-8239 GCA_038249905.1 Burkholderiales bacterium | reverse complement strand
CCAACCCGGCGTCTGAATGGAGCGCCACGACCGGCGTGTTTGAGCCCAACCCCGACAGCGCCGACGCCAGCGCGACGGCCACCCTGTTCGGCGTGCCGGTGGCCAACAGCGGTGTCGTCAATTACCTCAACAAGTTCGGCCCGAAGACGCCTGGCAGTTACAAGACCTACGACCCCGTCGGCGAGCTCTATTACGCCGCACTGCGCTACCTGCGCAACCTGGGCAATGTGGGCGCCTGGACCAGCGCTGGCACTGCCAACACCGCGACCAAGACCACCTGGGTGGACGGCTTCCCCGTCATCACGCAGTGGGACGACCCCGTGCAGTGGTCGTGCCAGCGCAACTTCGTGCTCGGCATCGGCGACGTCAACAGCCACGCCGACAAGAACGTGCCAGGCAATGCCGGCACCGCGAATGAACCCGCGCGGCCCCCCGAGGTGACGGCCGACAACACGCTCAACGCCGTCACCCTGACCAACCAGGTGGGCGTCATGCAGGGCCTGGGCGCAAGCCTGGGCACCGCCACCAATTACAACGGCTGCTGCAGCGACAACTCCGCGCTGATGGCGGGCCTGGCCTACCACGCCAACACCCGCGACATCCGCCCCGAAGTCGCTGGCAAGCCGCAGACGCGCGGCGTGCAGACGGTGCAGACCTACTGGCTGGACGTGCTGGAGTACCAGAATTACAAGAAGAACAACCAGTTCTACCTGGCAGCCAAGTACGGCGGTTTCAAGGTGCCGGGCGGCTACGACACCAGCCGCAGCGCGGCCCTGCCCGACGAGTGGTGGACGACCACCGGCGAAACCGTGGGCAGTGGCGCCAGCGCCCAGACGCGGCCCGACAACTACTTCACCGCCGCCCGGCCCGACCAGATGGTGTCGGGCCTGCAACGTGCCTTCGCCAACATCGCCGCGCAGATGCGGGCCTACACGACATCGTTCTCGACCGCGCTGCCTCAGGTCTCGGTCAGCGGCAACGCCAGTTACAGCGCGCAATACGACGCCGAGAACTGGACCGGCGAACTCATCGCCAGCGAATTGGCGTTCGATGCCGCCACCGGCACGCCGTCGCAGACACCGGCGTGGAGCTTCTCGTCCAGACTGAGTGCGCAACTGACCGGTACCGGCTGGAACACCGGCCGCCGTGTCGCCACCTGGAACCCTGCCAGCGGTGCCGGGGTGCCGTTTCGCAGTGCCAACGTGTCGGCCACGCAGCTGACGACGCTGGACACGGCCTACCGCACTGGCGCCGATGGCGCCGACTACCTGAACTACCTGCGCGGGCAGCGCCTGCACGAACAGAATTCCACCGTCGCTGGCAGCGCCAAGGCCTACCGCACACGTGCCTCGCTGCTGGGCGACGTGGTCGGTGCCAAGGCGCGGCCGGTGGGGCCGCCCAGCCTGCCGCTGTCGGGCGTCAGCAACCCCGGCTATGGCAACTTCAAGTCGACCTGGGCGGGCCGCCCCACCGTCGTCTATGTCGGCGCCAACGACGGCATGCTGCACGCCGTCGATGGCCGCCTGACAGGCGTCGGCGCGGGCAACGAGATCTTTGCCTACGTCCCCTCGGCGTTGTACGCCGGGCCCAACAACAGCCCGGGCGTGGACGGCCTGGCCGCCATCGGCAAGCCCGACTTCAGCCACCGCTACTACGTCAATGCCACGGCGGCGGTGTTCGACATCGACCTGGGTCGCACCGTGGACGGGTCGGGGACGAACTGGAAGAGTGTGCTGATCGGCGGCTTGGGCAAGGGCGGACGCAGCCACTACGCCATCGACGTCACCGACCCGGTCGGCATGACCACCGAGGCCATCGTCGCCAGCAAGGTGATGTGGGAATTCAGCGACCCCGACCTGGGCTTCAGCTACGGCGAGCCGGTGGTGGTGAAGACGCGCAAGTACGGCTGGGTGGTGATTTTCGCCAGCGGCTACGGCAACAGCGATGGACGCGGCCACTTCCTGATCGTCAACCCGCGCACCGGGGCGCTGCTGGAGAAGGTCAGCACCGGCGAGGGCTCGGCCGCGGCGCCGGCCGGGCTGGCGCACCTGAACGCCTTTGTGCTGGACCGCAGCGACGGCACTGCCGACGCGATCTACGGCGGTGACCTGCTGGGCAATGTCTGGCGGCTGGACGTGACGACGATCGAGGGCAATTACGCCGCGCCGCAGAAGCTGGCCCTGCTGCGCAACGCCGCCAACGAGCCGCAGCCGGTGACGACGCGGCCGCTGATCGAGGTCGATGCACGCAGCGGGCGCCGCTTCGTTCTCATCGGCAGCGGACGCATGCTGCACAGCACCGACATCGGGTCGGCCACGGCCCACAGCTTCTACGCCATCGTCGATGGCAAGGCCACGCGGCCGGGCACGGCGGCCGACCTGCCGCCATTGGTGAGCTACCCCGTCGGCCGCGCGGGCCTGGCGGACAACACCACATTGACCGACAACATCAGTTTCGACCCCTCGCGCCAGGCCGGCTGGTACATCGACCTGGGCGAAGGCGAGGGCCTGGGCTGGCGCGTCGTCAGCGACCCCAGCAGTGCCATGGGCATCGTCACGTTTGCGTCGACGCTGCCCAGCGGCGACGCCTGCAACCCCTCGGGCAGCAGCCGCATCTATGCCGTCAACCTGGGCACCGGGCGCAGCGTGCTCAATGGGGACGCGGCCGGTAGTTTCATCAACTACTCGACCGCGATCACCAGCGTCGTCACCGACCTGCGCTTCTTCACCGTCGGCGGCACGCCACGGCTGATTGCCGGTAGCGACAACGGCCAACTGGGTTCGATCCCCGGCGTGTTCGGCGCCCGCGCCGCCGTGCGGCAGTTGAACTGGCGCGAATTGCCGTTGCCGAACTGAGGCCATGCAGGGGGTTCGGGCGACGAGGAGGAGGGACAGACTTGACCCCTGGCCTCGTGACCCCTGGTCTCCCGACCCCTGGTCTGCCTCGCCGCGCCGTACACGTTTACGCCTTTGCATCCGCTCGCGCTTGTTGGCACGATGCGGGCACGCCAGATGGCGGATCGCCTCGAACCCATCAACCCGGAGACCATGACATGGATGCAGGTAACGCTTTGACGATGAACGGCGCGACGGTGGCTGTGACAACGCTGGTGATCGGCGTGGCCATCGGCGGGCTGGCCCGCTTGCTTCAGCCGACGGTCTACCCCGGCGGCGCCGTCGTCGCCGTGCTGCTGGCGGCCTTCGGCGCCTGGGTCGGCGGTTTTTTGCTGCGGCAGGCCGGATTTCAGCAGGGCGGGCTGTACGTCGGCGGCGTCATCGGCGCGCTGCTGCTGCTGATGCTGTTCCGCTTCTACAGGCGCAGCCGACCCCGCGGTGGTTTGCGCTCAGCAACCACGGCTTGAAGGAGGTTCACCATGGTCATCTGCCCCATCGCCCTGGCCGTCGGCTGCAAAAGATGCCCGGCGCTGAGTGCCTGCCCGCTGAAGCGCTCGCTCGGTGACTTCAAGGATCCGCCGCCAGCGGACCCGGCCCGGCGCGCTGACACGGCGAAACGAAGTTCGAATTAGCCTGTTCCGGGGGTCAGGTTCGTCTTCTCTCCCCAAACAGTTCGGGCTGCGAGGAGAGGCGGAGAAACTTGACCCCGATCTCGCAGATCTCGCAGATCTCGCAGATCTCGCAGATCTCGCAGGTCTCCTGGGCTGTCCTGCAACCGTTCCCAAGCTGGGCATACCTGCGCCGCCGTCCTACGGCAGTTGGGGCTGTCGGCCGACGGCGGGTGCCGCGACGTCGCGGCAGCATCCTTGACAGGGACGCCATTTGCGCCCCGCCTGCGCAGGAGTGCCGCGATGACCCCGCAATCCAACCCGCTGTTCGCCGAAAAGTCCCTGACGCTGGTCGCCGCGTTGTTTGGCGACGGCCGGCAGGCGACGATGGCCGCCGAACGCCTGCGCCAGGCACAGGCCGATGTCGACATCGTGCAACCTGGCGACAAGAAGTGGATGCGCAAGGTCGAGCCCGAGGGCCCGGCCATCCGGCGCGGCGCCTGGCGGTCGCACATCACGCTGATGTCGGCCGGTTTCGTGCTGGGCCTGCTGGTTTCGTTCCTGCTCATCGGCAACTGGGCGGCGGCGGCCGCTTCGCCCTGGATGACCGGCATGGCCGTGACCTTTTTCGCCACCCTGGCCGGCGGCATGCTGGCCGGGTTGCTGACCTTGCGGCCTGACCGCAGTGCCGTGGCCATGCAGTTGCGCGACGGCTTGAAACACGGCCGCTGGGCCGTGGTGGCCCATCCGCGCGACGAAGCCTCTGCGACACAAGCGGGCGACATGCTGCGCAACGCCGGCGGCGAGGTGTTGCGGTCGCTGTGACCGTCCCGCCGCAGCTTCCATGACCAAGGCCGCCCACCCGCCACCGCCACCGCCGGCCGCCGAGCCCACGCGCGCCGAGGTGGACGCCTGGCGCGGCCCGCTGCTGCTGGAATTCGGCACCCGCTGGTGTGGCCACTGTGCAGCCGCGCAGCCGGCCATCACCACGGCGATGGCCAGCCACCCCGGCGTGCAGCACCTGAAAGTGGAAGACGGCCGCGGGCGCCCGCTGGGCCGGTCATTCGGCGTGAAACTGTGGCCGACCCTGGTGCTGCTGCATGAAGGACGCGTGCTGGCGCGTCTGGTGCGGCCGCGCAGCGCGGCAGAGATCGACGCCGCGCTGCAGACCTGGCCCCTCCCAAACGGTTGACGCGCCGAAGCCGCCCCAGGCGCGTGCCCGGCCGTGCTGATTGCTGGATACTGGGTTTGTGCCCCGACGACACATCGCCTCTGGAGATTCTGAGATGCCCCACCCCCACCAGCCTTCGCGCGGCGAAGGCCAGACCGTGCCTGAGGTCAGCCTGCGCATGCTGGTCGAAGACCAGTGGCGCACGGTGAGCACCGACGACTTGTTTGCCGCCAAGAACGTTGTGCTGTTTTCGCTGCCGGGCGCCTTCACGCCCACTTGCTCGTCGAATCACCTGCCGCGGTACAACGAACTTGCGGCCCATTTTCGCAAGGCCGGCATCGACAGCATCGTCTGCCTGGCCGTCAACGACCCCTATGTGATGGCGCAATGGGGCAAGGAACAGGAAGCCGACCAGCTGCTGCTGCTGCCCGATGGCAATGGCGAGTTCACGCGCCAGATGGGCATGCTGGTCGACAAGAGCGACCTGAATTTCGGCCAGCGTTCCTGGCGTTACTCGATGTTGGTGCGCGACAGGCGCATCGAGAAGATGTTCATCGAACCCGACAAGCCGGGCGATCCCTTCGAGGTGTCTGACGCCGACACCATGCTGCATTACATCGATCCGTCGGCGGGGCGGCCTGACCGGGTGGCCCTGTTGTCCAAGCCCGGCTGTCCGTTCTGTGCCAGTGCCAAGCAGATGCTCAGGGATGCCGGCTACAGCTTCGCCGAGATTCCCCTGGACACTGCCATCCGCAGCCAGGCGCTGGGTGCGCTGGCCGGTGCGACCACCGTGCCGCAGGTGTTCGTCAATGGCCGCTGCATCGGCGGCAGCGAAGCGCTGGAGCGCTACCTTGCACAAGGCGACGCCCCGGCTGCCGCAGCGCAGACGGAGTGACACGCGGCAAGCCTTCGCACGGCGTTCATTCCCCGGGCGCGACAACTTCTCGACGTCGGACGGAAAGCGCGCGCCCTGATCGATTCCCGCGTGCGCTGACCGGCTGCCCCGCCTGGCACGGCGCATCCTGAACTGCCGTCGCCGCACCGCGACGGCCTTCAGCCCGGGCTCAAGGCCGCAATCATGCGGTCGGTCAGGATCAGACGATCGGACAGCGAGCGCAGCAGGAACTCGTCGAAGGCGATGGCCAGTGCGGGCTGTTGGCGGCGCATGCGGTCGAAGGCGTCGCGCCGCAGGGTGAACAAGCTCACCGGCCCTTCGGCCGAGACCGTCGCCGAACGCGGCACGCGGCGGAAGAACCCCATCTCGCCGATGACCGCGTGGGTCGTGATGCTGCGAACCCGCAGCGTTTGTCCACCGCTGCTTTCGAGGTCGATGACCAGGCGGCCGGCAGCGACCAGATCGATCTCGTCGGCCGCATCGCCTTGCCGGTACAGCACCGTCCCGCCGGGCACGTCGCGGCGCTCCATGAAGCCGAGAAATTCGCCCACCGCCACGGCCGAGCCGAGTTCGTGCTGCAGCCAGGCGTCGAAGCTGCCCGCGGCCGGTGTGCCGCCGGCATCGGCATGGGTAGGGGTATCGGCCTGGCCAGCGACGGCGGCCAGCACCTGGTCTTCGCACCAGGCCAGAGCCGAATTGACATCGCCGAAGGCAGCCTGCTGGCCCAGGGCCGCGAAGAAGCCGTCGCGCTCGAGGGCGCGGCGGATGGGCGGCGCCAGCGACGACAGCGCCAGGGTGACGCCCTGCTTGGTGCAGAAGTTGCGCAGTTTGGCCAGGCTGATGGTGGCCGAGGCATCGGCGCCCGTGACCGCGCCGAAGTCCAGCACCACGTGCCTGCTCTGACGCGCCGGCTGCGCGTCGAGATCACGGCGCACACGCTCGAAGACAGCTTCGGACGAGCCGAAAAAGATGTAGCCGTTCAACCAGTAGATCTGGATCGCATCGCCGTGGTCACTCAGGCGCCGCGACGCCTCGGCCGAGCGGATGACGTTGCCTGCGAACTGCGCGCGCGACAGGTGCTGACGCACGACACCGGTGCGCGCACAGCTGAGCGCAAACAGCAGGCACGCAGCGACGATGCCGATGAGAACGCCCAACAAGTAGCCGTAGCGCACGCACACGACCGCGATGGCCAGCGTCAGCAGCAGGCTGAGCCCGTCGCGCTGCGCCAGCGGCCGCGCCAGGCCCTCGGACAAGAAGCTGTAGCCCAGCAAGATCACCAGGCCGGCGGCGATGGGCAGTGGCACCAGACCCGGCAAGTCGAAATGGGCCAGGCCGACCAGCAGCAACACCAGGCCACAGGCGACACCGCTCAACCGGCTGGTGCCGCCTGCACTCTCAAGCAATCGGCTGGTGCCGAGTTGCATGGCGCCCAGAAACCCACCGAGCGGTGCGACCAGCATGGACGCCAGGCCGTGCGCGCGCAGTTCGCGATCGAAGTCGCCGAACGTCCGGCGACCGATCTCCAGGCCCGCGGTCTTGGTGACCATCGAGACCACCGCCACGAACGCGACCGCGAGCAGCTCGGGCACGAACCGAAGCGCCGTGGACAGGGACATCGGTGCCGCAACCAGGTCGGTCAGCGGCGACCAGGCGGTCAGCGACCCCAGCGAAGGCAGATACCAGCCGTGGGCCGCGTCGGACAGCCCGAGCGCGCGCAGGCTGACGATGCCGGTCACGGTCATGGTCAACAGTGCCACCGGCATGGCCAGTGCCGACCTGACCCAGTGCCGCAACGCCATCAGCACGGCAAACACGCCGACGGCACAGATCAAGCGCGCTGCGCCCTGCGTCGACCAGGCGCCAGGCCAGTCGCCCAGGCCATGGCCGGTGGTCAAGCGCACGCCGCCAGAGATCAGCAGCCAGCCCGTCGCGACGACGAAGCCGGCGACGACGAAATGCGGCACGAAGCGCAACATCGCGCCACGGCGCGAACGGCCCAGCGCGTACAGCAGCGCACCGGTCAGCAGCGTGGCGGCGCTGAGCATCAACAGCGCGGCCTGGACGGCACTGGCCGTGCTGCCGCCCGCGGCCAGCACCGCACTGCTGGTGGACGCGGCCAGCAGCACGAACACCGCACCGGTCGGCGAATCGATGCCCGTGGCCATCGGCGGCAATGAGGTTTTCCACGCGATCCACATGCCCGACAGGCCGCTGCCCACCAGCATGGCCCAGATGGCGGTGGGCGCGCCCACCGCCAGCGGTCCGGGAAAGATCAGCGCCGCGAACGAGACGATGTTGGCGACCAGCACGACGGCGGCCACCAGCCCCGCGACCCCATCCCGTGCCAGCCCCCACGCAGGCGCAGGCGCGCGGCCGTCGAGCGTCGTCAACGTGGGCCCGACTTTTCCCGTATCTGCCATGCACGCCGCCAACCCTTGCTTGCCAGTTTTCGATCTTATGGTGCCGTCGCAGCGCGGGAGGTCACGAATGCGGGCTGTCGATGACGCCGAAAACGGCGCGCCGGTCGTGTCTTCGGTGACGGCGGCGCTGGCGCGCGGGCGGCTCGGCTCGTCACGGCGATACGACCTCGTGTTCGAGAGCTGAGACTAGAACATCCCCCGCCCTGCACCCAGGGGGGGTGTGCGCGCGCCGCAGACTGTTTCTGATT
>JBBSCX010000153.1:0-8272 GCA_038249905.1 Burkholderiales bacterium | reverse complement strand
CGGCGCAGGTCGAGGTAGCTGTCCACCATGTGGTTGACCATCCGCAGCATCAGGTCGGCCGGGCTGCCCGGCAGGCGCGCCGCGCCGCGTGCCTCGCCACTCTGGGTCAGGCCGGCCAGGCGCTGTGCGAAGTACTCGCGCACCAGGCAATCGGTCGGGTGCACGGTCAGCAGCAGACGGTCGAAAACGGCGAAGCCCACCGGGCTGGTGTCGATGGCCTGCAGCGCCTTGCGTGCCGACGACGCCGTGCCGTGGTGGTCGTCGGCGAACTGCGACTCGCTGCCCACGCCCGCGGCCAGACGCCGGAACACCATCATGTCGTACCACGAGGTGTAGTCGAAGTGGCTCGGCAGCTGGTTGTTCAGCAGGTCGGCGATGTGCAGGTCCACCAGATGCCCATGCCCGAGGCGCTGCAACGCGGCCTGGATCGCAGCGATATTGACTTCGAACTCGCGCCGTGCGCTGCCGATCCAGATGAAGCCGATGGCCGGCATCGAATCGGGGATGGCGTCAAGCTCGACGAAATTCTCGGCCGTGAGGTGAAAGACGCGCATGGCCGGCGCGATCTCAGCGCCGCAGCAGCCGCGCCGCGTCGAGCGCGAAGTAGCTCAGCACGCCGTCGGCACCCGCGCGCTTGAAGGCCAGCAGGCTTTCCATCATCACCGCGTCATGGTCCAGCCAGCCGTTGGCGGCGGCGGCCTTCAGCATCGCGTACTCGCCGCTGACCTGGT
The DNA here is from genome assembly GCA_038249905.1 of Burkholderiales bacterium. Lineage (GTDB taxonomy): Bacteria > Pseudomonadota > Gammaproteobacteria > Burkholderiales > Burkholderiaceae_C > Rubrivivax. The sequence continues at coordinate 7,541 of JBBSCX010000153.1, read as the reverse complement.
AGGCGAAGGTGGGCACGCTGAATTCGTCCTTCACGCGGCGCACGATGTCCAGGTCTGGCATGCCGGGCTTGACCATCACCATGTCGGCGCCCTCGGCGATGTCCAGCGCCACCTCGCGCAGCGCCTCGTCGCTGTTGCCAGGGTCCATTTGGTAGACCTTCTTGTCGGCCTTGCCCAGGTTGCCGGCACTGCCCACGGCGTCGCGGAAAGGGCCGTAGAAGGCGCTGGCGTACTTGGCGCTGTAGGCCATGATGCGGGTGTGGATGCGGCCTGCGCCTTCGAGCGTGCTGCGGATGGCGCCGATGCGGCCGTCCATCATGTCGCTGGGCGCGACGATGTCGACACCGGCCTCGGCCTGCACCAGGGCCTGGCGGCGCAGCACCTCGACCGTCTCGTCGTTCAGGATGTAGCCGGTCTCGTCCAGCAGGCCATCCTGACCGTGGCTGGTGAAGGGGTCGAGTGCGACATCGGTCAGCAACCCGAGCCCGGGAAAACGCTTCTTCAGTTCGCGCACGGCACGCGGCACCAGGCCCTCGGGGTTCAGCGCCTCGCGGCCGTCAGGCGTCTTCAGCGCCTTGTCGATGACCGGAAACAGCGCCATCACCGGCACGCCCAGCGCCACACATTCCTCGGCCACGCCAAACAGGCCGTCGATACTGCGCCGCTGCACGCCGGGCATGCTGGCCACATCCTGCACCTGGCCGGTGCCGTCGAGCACGAACACCGGCAGGATGAAGTCGGCGGGCGACAGACGGTGCTCACGCACCAGGTCGCGCGTGAATGCGTCGCGACGCAGGCGGCGCGGGCGACTGGCCGGATAAGGCGGAGGCAGGGTGAAGCGCGATGCAGTCATGGCGGGCCGGCTGGGAAGACAAGAGCCCGCGGACGATACCGGAGCGCACCGGCCAGGCCGCCGGGCGGCGATGTCTGGCTTTCCCTAGGGAACCGGCACACCCCAGGCCGCGGTCAACCCCCTAGAATGGAATCGGGCGCGGGCTGCGAGGTTCGTGCCCCCTGCTTTTCCTCCCTGAGCAGGTGCCTTGGCGTGATGACAGCGACAAGGCTTGCGGCCCCGGCTCCATGCCGGGGCTCTTTTTTTGTTGCTTTCCCCGGGCCTGCCCGCATTGCCCGCGGCATCAAGGCGCGGCATGAGGACGCGGCATGAGGACGCGAAAGCGGACGCCAATCACCCGCAGTCGATAATTGGCGTTATGTCTTCGTCATACCTCTGGGCCAAGGCCTTCCATATCGTTTTCGTGACCAGCTGGTTCGCCGGCCTGTTCTACCTGCCGCGGCTGTTCGTCAATCTGGCCATGGTGCCGGCCGACAGCCATGCCGAGCGTGAACGCCTGCTGCTGATGGCACGCAAGCTCTACCGCTTCTCCAGCCTGCTGATGGTGCCGGCCATCGCCCTGGGTCTGTGGCTGTGGCTGGGCTTTGGCGCGGGCTTCCTGCGCAGCGGCTGGATGCACGCCAAGCTGGCGCTGGTGGTGGGGGCGGTCGGCTACCACCATGTCTGCCGCGGCATCCTGCGCAGCTTCGAGCAAATGGACAACCGCCGCAGCCACCGCTGGTTCCGGGTCTTCAACGAGGCCTCGGTGGTGATGTTCGCCGTGATCGTGGTGCTGGTGGTCGTCAAGCCCTTCTGAAGACTCTGGCGCCACGCCTGCGCCACGCCTGCCCGCCTCGCCCATGCCCTTGCCATCCCGCCGTCAGCCCAGCTCCACCGTGCCGCTGGCCGCGGTCTACCTGGTGCTGGTGCTGTACGCCAGCCTGTACCCGGGCACGGGCTGGCGCTGGCCGCCAGGGCTGGCCCTGCCAGTGCTGCTGCAATTGCCCTGGCCGCCCTTCGTCGACGAGTTCGACATCTGGGCGAACGTCGCCGGCTATCTGCCCCTGGGCGCATTGCTGACGGTGGCGGCGCGGCGCAGCGGCTGGCGCACGCTGCCCGCGGTGGCGCTGGCGCTGCTGCTGGCGGCCGCGCTGTCCTGGGCCTGCGAGGTGTTGCAGCAATTCCTGCCCGGGCGTCATCCGTCGCTGAAGGACCTGGCGGCCAACGTCGGCGGCGCCGCGGCCGGCACGGTGCTGGCGCTGGCGGGGCAGGCGCTGGGCCTGGACGACCGCTGGCACAGCCTGCGCCAGCGCTGGTTCGCCAGCGACGGCGCCTGGGCGCTGGCGCTGCTGGCGCTTTGGCCACTGGGCCTGCTGTTCCCGGCCCCGGCGCCGCTGGGACTGGGGCAGATAGGCCCCTGGCTGCATGCCACCGCGCTGGACTGGACGGCGGGCGTGCCCTGGGCCGCCGAACTGCACGAACTGCTGGCCGGCACGCTGGCCGACGGCGCGTCCGCCGGCGGTGTGGTCGGCGCCGCCGCCCGCGGTGCGGCGGCGGCGGCCGCGCGCCTGCCGCCGCTGGGAGAGGGCGGGATCACGGCGCTGGGCCTGCTGGCGCCGGTGCTTCTGGCCTATGCGGTGATGGCGCCGGGGCTGCGACGCATCGCTGCGCTGCTGGTGCTGGTGGGCTTGGCCGTCACCGGCATGACGCTGTCCACATGGCTCAACTTCGGCCCCCAGCATGCGCTGGCCTGGCTGGCGCCCTCGACGCTGCCGGCCTTGGCGGCGGCCACGCTGCTGGCGGCGGCATTGGCAGGTGTGCCGCGGCGGCTGGCGGCCGCACTCGGACTGGTGGTCATGACGGGGCTGGTGGCGGCCGTGGCGCAGGCCCCCGCCGACCCCTACTTCGCGCAGAACCTGCGCGCCTGGCAGCAGGGCGAATTCGTGCGCTTCCACGGTCTGTCGCAGTGGCTGGGCTGGCTCTGGCCCTGGGCGGCGCTGGCCTGGCTGATTGGTCGGACAGCGGGGCGAACGGCGGGGCCGACAGCGCGGGGGGGCTCCCTACAATCCCACGGATGAGTTATTACAAGCACCACCTGTTTTTTTGCCTGAACCAGCGCCAGAACGGCGAGGCCTGCTGCGCCACCCAAGATGCGCAGGCCGCCTTCGACCATTGCAAGTCGCGCGTCAAGGCAGCGGGCCTGGCCGGGCCTGGCGGTGTGCGTGTCAACAAGGCCGGTTGCCTGGACCGCTGCGCCGGCGGCCCGGTGGCCGTGGTCTACCCCGAAGGCACCTGGTACACCTTCGTCGATCACGACGACATCGACGAGATCGTCGACAGCCACCTGAAGCACGGCCGCGTGGTCGAACGCCTGCTGCTGCCGCCCGACGTCGGCCGATGAATGCCCGCACCGAACGCCACACCGTCGCCGGGCCGGCGGGGGCGATCGAGTGTGCGATCGACCGGCCCGACCCCGCCCAGGGCCCTGTCCGCGGCGTGGCCCTCGTCTGTCACCCGCACCCGCTGCACGGCGGCACCATGGACAACAAGGTGGTGATGACGCTGGCGCGTGCGGCCCTGCACCGCAGCTGGGTGTCGCTTCGCTTCAACTTTCGCGGTATCGGCGCCTCGGCCGGCGCCTGGGGCGAAGGCCGCGGCGAGATCGACGACGCGATGGCGGTGCTGGCCGCACGCGAGGTGCTGGGTCTGCCGACCGCGGGTCTGGTGGTGGCCGGCTTTTCCTTCGGCGGCGCCGTGGCCTCACAGGTGGCGGCGCGCCAGACACAGCTTGGCGCGCCGCCCGCGGCCGTGTTGCTGGTGGCACCCGCCGTCGTCAACTTCGCGGTGGCCGCACTGCCGGCCGGCAGCACCGTCGTGCACGGCGAAGCCGACGAGGTCGTGCCCCTGGCGGCCGTGCTGGCCTGGGCGCGGCCCTTGGCCCAGCCCGTCACGGTCGTGCCCGGTGCCGGCCATTTCTTCCACGGCCAACTGCCGCTGTTGAAGCATCTCGCCACCGGCGCGCTGGCCGCCTCCGATGCCCTGAACACCCACCCCGACGCATGAATCTCGCTGCCCCTTTGCTCCGTCTCCTTTCCCGCACCCGGTCCCGCGCCCTGTCCAGGACCCGGTCCCGTGCCTTGTCGGTCGCGCTGTGCAGACCCGCCGCCGTGCTGGGCCTGCTGGCCGTGCTGGCCCTGTCCGCCGCGCCCGCCCGCGCCCAGCTGCCGCAGCCGCCCGAGATCGCGGCGCGCCAGTACATCCTGATGGATCTCAGCAGCGGGCAGGTGCTCGCCGAACGCGACGCCGATGCGCCGGTGGACCCGGCCTCGCTGACCAAGTTGATGACGGCCTATCTCGTGTTCAATGCACTGCGCGAACGCAAGCTCGACCTGGAGCAGACGCTGCCGGTCAGCGAACGCGCCTGGGCCGAGCGCAAGGGCGGCGGTTCGCTGATGTTCATCGCCCCGAACATGACGCCGAAAGTGAGTGAACTGCTGCGCGGCATGATCGTGCAGAGCGGCAACGACGCGAGCGTGGCGCTGGCCGAGGGCGTGGGCGGCACGGTCGAGACCTTCGTCGCTGCCATGAACCGCCAGGCCCAGGCCTGGGGCTGAAGAACACGCAGTTCCGCAACGTCACCGGTCTGACCGAGGCCGGCCACCATGCCAGCGCGCGCGATGTGGCCCTGATCGCCGGCCGCCTGATTGCCGAACACCCCGAGCTGTACAAGCTGTATGCCCTGCGCGAATACACCTACAACAACATCCGTCAGGACAACCGCAACCTGCTGCTGAGACGCGACCCCAGCGTGGACGGCATGAAGACCGGTTACACCGAAGCGGCCGGCTACTGCCTGGTGGCCAGCAGCGTGCGCGCCATGCCCAACGGGACGCGGCGGCTGCTGAGCGTGGTGCTGGGCACGGCCTCACGCGAGGCCCGCGCCGGCGAGAGCCAGAAGCTGCTGAACTGGGGCTGGCAGGCCTGGGACAGCGTGCGCCTGTTCGACGGCAGCGAGCCCGTGGCCACGGTGCCGGTGTGGAAGGGCACGGCCGCACAGGCGAAGCTGGGTGCGGCCGGTGGTCTGTGGGTGACGGTGCCGCGCGGCGAAGGCGGCAAGCTCAGCAGCCGCATCCAGCGCACCGACCCGCTGGTCGCACCGCTGACCGCCGGCCAGCGCGTGGGCACGATCGAGGTCACCACGGCCGGCGGCAGCACCGTCGCCAGCGTGCCGCTGGTGGTGATGGACGCCGTGCCGCTGGCAGGCATCCTGGGCCGTGCCTGGGACGCGATACGGCTGTGGATCCAGTGAAGGCGGAGTAATCTCTGCCGCCGCCTTCCCGCTGCCGTCACCGCCATCTTTCCCTGCGCCCTCCTCGCCCGCACCCAGAAAGCCCCGCATGAGCACAGCGCCCCCCGCTCTCCCCGACCTGCCCTGCAGCCTGAACGGCGAGTTCTCCACCGTCGCCGAGGCCAAGGTCTCGGTGCTCGACCGGGGATTCATCTTCGGTGACGGCATCTACGAGGTGGTGCCCGCCTACGGTGGGCGCCTGTTCCGCTTCGACGAGCACATGGCGCGGCTGGCGCGCTCGCTGGCCAAATTGCGCATCCCCGACCCGCACACCCGCAGCGAATGGCTGGCCGCCTGCCGCGCACTGGTGCAACGTCTGCAGCTGCACCACGACGCGCCGGACCAACTGGTCTACATCCAGATCACCCGCGGCGTGGCGCCGCGCGACCATGTCATGCCGCCGGGTCTGAAGCCCACCGTCTTCATGATGGCCAGCCCGATGAAGCCACCCACCGCCGAGCAGCGTCACCAGGGCGTGGCCTGCACCACGGCGCGTGACTTCCGCTGGGAGCGGGGCGACATCAAGAGCATCAGCCTGCTGGGCAATGTGCTGGCGCGCCAGATCTCGGCCGATCAGGGCACGCTGGAGACCATCATGTTCCGCGACGGCTGGCTGACCGAGGCGGCGGCCAGCAATGTCTGGATCGCCAAGGACGGCGCCCTGCTGGGCCCGCCCAAGAGCGACCATGTGCTGGAAGGCATCCGCTTCGACCTGCTTCAGGAACTGTGCGAAAGCCAGGGCATCGCCTACAACCTGCGCCCCATCGCCGAGGCCGATGTGCTGGCCGCCGACGAGGTGCTGCTGAGTTCGGCCACCAAGGAGGTGCTGCCGGTGACGCGCATCGACGGCGAGGCCGTGGGCCACGGCGCGCTGCGTGGCAAGCCCGGGCCGGTGTACGCGAGGCTGCACGAGGCCTATCAGCAGGCCAAGCGCGAGCAGTCGATCTGAGACCGGCCGACGATGGCCATCCTGCCGCCCGACCTGCCGGCTGATCTACCGCCTGAACTGCCGGCTGATCTACCGCCTGAACTGCCAGCTGCGGGTGCTGCGGAAGTCCCTGCCGCAGTGCGCCTGCCGGACAGCCTGATCCCCTACCCCTCGGACTTCCCGATCAAGGTGATGGGCGCGCAGGCCGAGGGGTTCGTCGAAGCCATCGCCGCGATCGCACGCCAGTTCGACCCCGGTTTCGACGCCAGCACCATCGAGCAGCGGCCCAGCCGCGGCGGCAAATACCTGGGGCTGACGGTGACCATCACGGCCACCAGCCGCGAACAACTCGACGAGGTCTACCGCACGCTGTCCACGCACCCGCTGGTGAAGGTCGTCCTTTAGCGCAGCGGCCCTGGGCGTTGCAGCGGGCCTTCAGATGCCGGCGTCGGCCGCCAGCTTCGATTCGACCTCCTTCAGCTTTCCCGGCGCGGCCTCGTCGCCGGCCTGGGCCGCCCTTTCGTACCAGTCGCGTGCCAGGCGCAGGTCGCGGCCGGTGCCGTCGCCCTGCTCGTACATCGACGCCGTCAGGTACATGGCGCCGACATCGCCGCCCGTGGCCGCCGCGCGGTACCACTGCAAGGCCCGCGTGGGGTCCTTGGCACGGCCGCGACCCAGGTAGTGGGCGGTGCCCATCGCCACCTGCGCATCGACGCTGCCGGCCAGCGCGGCGCGTTCGTACCAGTCGTGGGCACGCACCAGGTCGCGCGGCGGCTTGCCGATCTGTCCGGTCTCGTAGGCCTGGCCCAGCAGGATCTGGGCAGTGACAAAACCGGCCCCGGCGGCACGCAGCAGCAGACGTTCGGCGGTATCGCGGTCGGCCTGCGGGTGCTCGCGCCTCAGGTGCAGCAAGCCCAGGTTGTAGTCGGCGGCAGGCACGCCACGGCGCGACAGCGACTCCATCGCCTGCAGTGCCTGCACGGTGCGGCCGGCATGGTGGTCGGCGACAGCCGCATCCAGTTCGGCCTGCAGCGCCGGCGGCAGCGCCGGCGCGGCCCTTGCGGGCTGCACGGTGGTCAGGAGCAGGAACAGCGTGGCGATCGCCGTGAGCGCCGTGAGCGACCTGAACGCGGTGAACGCCGTGAATGCGGTGGACGCCGCCAGCGTCTCCAGCGCCCGCGCGGCATGTCCGCCGCCGCCTGAGAAGCGGGGCAAAAGGGCCAGGCCAGCGAGCCGGTTGAGTAAGGCGTGCATGCGGGGCTCCAGTGCGCCGGCGATCCGGGATGTCGCAGCCACGATAGCCCGGCCGCAGCGGCACTGTACGCCGCCGCCCATGCTCCAATCCCGGCATGGCAGAACGCCCGAAGATCAGTGTCAAGACCCGTCGTGCACCCACGGTGGGGCCGGAGGGGCCACGCCGCCCGGTGCGGCCG
>JBBSCX010000152.1:0-8287 GCA_038249905.1 Burkholderiales bacterium | reverse complement strand
GCCAGGCCCAGGCCCATCAACGCGTAGGTGCCGGGCTCGGGCACGGCCGACACGGTCAGGCCGGACAGGGTGCCGTTGTACTGGCCCATCAATGTCGCCTGGCCCGTCATCAGGTTGATGCCGTACAGGCCGGTCGTCAGCAGGGCGCCGTCGACGTTCAACGCCGCAAAGCCCATGTTGCCGGACGTCAGTTCGAAGCCATTGGCCCGCAGCACATCGACCCCCAGCGCGCCCACGGTGGTGATCGTCGGCGCATTGAAGGCCGAGGCGGCCACCGACAGGGTGTTGTTGAGGCTGTCGATGTAGTACAGCGCCGTGGATGGCGGCGCCATCGTGCCCATTGGGTTGGAGTTGCTGTAGGCCACCGCCGTGAAGCCCGGCGCGATGGTGCTGGCCATGTTGCCCACCACACCGGTACCGGCGTTGATGGCGAAGTTGGCGCCGGCCGAGCTGACCAGACGCAGCGACGAGCCGCCGCCGAAGTCGGCCACCGGGTTGAAGTCGATGCCATAGCCCAGCGAGGTATCGACCACCGGCGCCGACAGCGCGGCGACGAAACTGGCCGCGCCCGTCAATTCGTCGACGGTGTAGATGCGGTTGGACGCCGTGACGCCGTAGATCGTGTTGTTGGTGGGCCGCAGGTCGATGCCGACAAAATGGTCGCCGGCATCCAGGCCGGTGATGGACACCAGCGTGGCCATGCCCGGGCTCGCAGAGTCGAAAAGGGCGAGCCGGTTGGTGGTGGTCAGGCCCACCAGGCCGACGGCCTGGGCGGGCACAAGCGCGGTGGCGGCAAGAACGGCGCCAACGGCGACGACCTTGGCAGCAGGGGAAAGGGCGAAAGTTTTCAAGACGGACTCCTGTGGTGAGTGGGTGTTTGCCCGCCCGCCGCGGCCGCTCGGCCGCACCGGTCTGGACCTCTTGCCTTACGCAGGCTATCGCCGACGGATGCAGCCGGCCACCGGGCGGACCCACTTGTTCAAGGGGGGAGGGGTGGCGCTGCGACCGCAGTCGACAGTGCGCTCCCGCACGCATCCGTTGTCCGCGCCCCGGCGTAGATCCAGCCAGCTGCGGCTTGGCATGGGCCATGTCGTGCCGTCGCCCGCACCCGCCTGCCCCGACCCCATCGCCCGCGCCCTTAGCATTCACGCCGATGAAAGTCACCGACCCCGCCTGGACCGAACGCAGCCGCCGTCTGGACAGCCTGCTGTCGCGCGTCGCCTTGGGCGACCGCAGGGCTTTTGCCGCGCTTTATGACGACACGCGTGCTTACCTTTTCGGCGTCATCCTGCGCATCACGGTGGACCGCGCGCTGGCCGAGGACGTGCTGCAGGAGGTGTTTATCAACGTCTGGCGCGCGGCGCAGAGCTTCGACGGCGAACGCAGCCAGCCGCTGACCTGGCTCACCAGCGTGGCGCGCAACCGTGCCATCGACAGCCTGCGGCGGCGCAAGGCCGAGCCGACCACCGTCAGCCTGGACCTGGACGAAGACGAAGGCGGTGGCGAGCGTGGGGTGGCCGGCGTCGCCGACCCGGGCGCCGACCCCTTGAAGCAACTGGAACAGGCGGCCGAGTCGCATGCGCTGACGCAGTGCATGCAGCAACTCAGCCGTGAACAGCAGCAGTGTCTGGCCCTGGCCTATTACCGCGGCCTGTCGCATGCCGAGACGGCCGAGCATCTGTCGCTGCCCCTGGGCACGGTGAAGAGCTGGGTGCGCCGCGCGCTGATGGCGGTCAAGGACTGCCTGACTCGCGCCGGTCTGGTGCAAGGGGGGGCTTGAGCAATGGACTACATCCGCCCCGAACGCGCCGACCGCCTGGCGTCCGAATATGTGCTGGGCACGCTGCGCGGGCCTGCGCGCCGGCGTTTCGAGACCCTGTTGCCTGCCCACCCCGTGCTGCGACGCGCCGTCAAGCGCTGGGAAGAACGCCTGGTGGTGCTGGCAGCCAGCGAACCCGGTGTCGAGCCGCCGCCGCGCGTGTGGCAAGGCATCGAGCAGCGGTTGTTTTCGCCGCAGACATCAGTGCCAACATCGGCGCAGACAGCGGCGCAGACATCGGCGCAAACAGCGGCGCAAACAGCAGCGCGGACAGCCTCGCAGCGCAGCGGCTTGTGGCAGGGCCTGGCGCTCTGGCGCACCATCAGCTTCTTGGCGACGGCCGCGGTGCTGGCGCTGGTGCTGATCCCGCAGCCGTTGCCCGAATCGCAGCCGCCGGTGGTGATCGTTCTGCAGGCCAATCCGGCAGTGGCCGAGGCGGCGCAGGTGGCGCTGGGGGTGCAGGCGTCGTTTGTGGCCAGCGTCAGCGCCGACGGCCGCGCCCTGGTGCTGCGCCCGCTGGGCAATCTGGCGCTGCAGCCGCAGCGCGCATTGCAACTGTGGGCCGTGCCGGCGCAGGGCGCGCCGCGATCGCTGGGCCTGGTGCAGGCGGCAGGCACGACCACCGTGCTGCGCGCCCAGTTGCTGCAGGACGTGGCGGCCTTCGCGGTCAGCGTCGAGCCAGCCGGCGGTTCACCCACCGGTGCGCCGACCGGGCCGATCGTCTCGGTGGGCAATATCTGAGGCGGGCGCAGGGCGCCGTCGCACGCGGCCGAGCTTGCGTCGTCACGGGCTGACGCGGGACCGGTCTACCGTCCTGCCGTCCTGCCGCCCGTCCTGCCGCCCGACCTGCCACCCAACCCGCCGCCCTGCCCGCCGCCCTACCCCCTTATTTCACCCAGGTGTTGAGCTGCATGATCGGCAGCAGCACGGCCAGCATGATGACGATCACGATCAGGCCCATGCCGACGATCAGCAGCGGCTCCAGGATCGTGGCCGCAGCGATCGCGCGGCGCTGCACCTCGGCCGACAGCTGATTGGACGCGCGCTGCAGCATCAGCGGCAGGGTGCCGGTCTGCTCGCCCAGGCGCGCGAACATCGCCAGCAGGCCCGGAAAACGCTTCTTGCTGGCCAGCGCACTGGCCAGCGGCGCACCTTCGCGCACCTGCACCAGCGCGTCCATCGCGTCGGCGCGCATGGCGCGGTTGCCCAGGGTCTCGGCCGCCGCCTGCAGGGCCTTCAGGATCGGCACGCCGGCACTGGCCAGCATCGCCAGCGTGCCGCCGAAACGCGCCGCGTTGTAGCCGCGGGCCAGGCGGCCGATGAAGGGCAGGCGCAGGTAGAACGCGTCGCTGCGTTCGCGGAAGGCCGGGTTGCGCCGAGCCAGCACCAGCAATGTGGCGCCGGCACCCAACGCCAGCGCCAGCAGCCAGCCCCAGCTGCGCACGAAGCCGCTCACACCCAGCATCACCACCGTCAGCATCGGCAGCGCACGCTTGGAGGTGGTGAAGACACCGGCGATCTGCGGCACCACATAGGTCATCAACACGATGACGATGATGACGGCGATGCCCGCCACGATGGCCGGGTAGAGCATGGCGCCGGTGAGCTTGGCGCGCAGCGCCTGGCGTTGCTCCAGGTCGTCGGCCAGACGTTCCAGCACGGCGCCCAGCGCGCCACTGGTCTCGCCCGCCGCCACCACGGCACGGTAGACCTCGTCGAACTCGCGCGGTGCGGTGGCCAGTGCACGCGCAAAGGGGCTGCCGGCGTTGACCTCGCTCTTCAGGTGCGCCACCAGTTCACGCTGGCGGCTGTCCTCGGCCTCGTCGGCCAGCGCCGTCAGGGCGCGCTCCAGTGGCAGGCCCGACCCCACCAGCCCGGCCAGTTGCCGCGTCCACACGCCCAGCCCGGTGGACGAGAACACGCGCCGAGTGAAGCGCGGCGCGCTGCCGTCGGTGGTCGCGGCCGTGACGGCGGCCACCGACAGCGGCACCAGGTCCCGCGCGCGCAGCATCGACCGCGCGGCGCGCGCGTTGTCGGCTTCCAGCAGGCCGGTGCTGGCCTTGCCGGAGGCGTCGAGAGCTTCGAAACGATAGGCCGGCATGGTTCAGCGGTCCGGCGCCGAGCTGGCCCAAGGCGGGCCGGCTCCCTTGGGGGGTGGCGAAGGAGCGAAGCGACAAGCCTGGGGGCACATGCGCAGTCAATCGCGCGTCACGCGCACGACCTCTTCCAGGCTGGTGATGCCATCGCGCACCAGCCGTTCACCGTCCTCGCGCATGCTGCGCAGGCCCGCGGCCTGGGCGGCGACCACCAGGTCCGACTCGGCCGCGCGGTTGTGCACCAGGGCCTGCACCTTCGCATCGGCAACCATCAGTTCGTAGACACCGGTGCGGCCCTTGTAGCCGGTGTGGCTGCAATGTGCACAGCCCACCGGGTGCCAAAGGCCCTGCTCGTCCTGGCGCCGGCAGTGCGGGCACAGCTTGCGCACCAGGCGCTGCGCCAGCACGCCCAGCAGGCTGGAACTGAGCAAGAAGGGCTCCACGCCCATGTCGATCAGCCGCGTCACGCTGCTGACGCTGTCGTTGGTATGCACCGTCGCGAGCACCAGGTGGCCGGTCAGGCTGGCCTGGATGGCGATCTGCGCGGTCTCGAAGTCGCGGATCTCGCCGATCATGATGACGTCGGGGTCCTGGCGCAGGATGGCGCGCAGCGCCTTCGCGAACGTCAGGTCGATCTTCGGGTTCACTTGCGTCTGACCGATCCCCGGCAGTTCGTACTCCACCGGGTCTTCGACCGTCAGCACGTTGGTGCTGGCGGTGTCGACGCGGCCCAGGCTGGCGTACAGCGTCGTCGTCTTGCCGCTGCCGGTGGGGCCGGTGACGAGCACGATGCCGTGCGGCTGCTGGATCAAGCGGCTGTAGGCCGTCAGCACGTCGCCGCTCATGCCCAGGCCTTCGAGAGTGAACTTCGATTCGGTCTTGTCCAGCAGCCGCAGCACCGCCCTTTCGCCGTGCGACGAAGGCAATGTGGACACGCGCACGTCGATGGCGCGGCCGCCGATGCGCAGGCTGATGCGCCCGTCCTGCGGCAGACGCTTTTCGGCGATGTCGAGCTCGGCCATGATCTTCAACCGGCTGATCATCGCCGCGTGCAGTGCCTTGTTCGGCTGCACCACCTCGCGCAATGTGCCGTCGACCCGAAAGCGCACGCTGCTGCTGCGCTCGTAGGGCTCGATATGGATGTCCGAGGCCCCGTCCTTGGCCGCCTGCGTCAGCAGGGCGTTGAGCATGCGGATGATGGGCGCGTCGTTGGCCGCTTCCAGCAGGTCCTCCACCGCCGGCAGCTCCTGCATCATGCGCGACAGGTCGACGCCGCTTTCGACCTCGCCGATGACGGCCGCGGCACTGCTCTCGCCACCGGCATAGGCCGCGGCGATGCGCTGGCCCAGCGTGGCGGTGGCCTCGCGTTCATAGCGCGCCACGTCGAACAGGCGCGAGACCTCGGCCAAGGCCGGCAGCGGCGTGGTTTCGCCGGCCCACAGCACCAGGGCGTCGCCCTCGTCCTCCAGCAACAGCGTGTTGGCCTTGGCGTAAGCGTAGGGCAGCGGGTGGCGTGATCCCATGGCGGCGTGGTCCTCAGGGCTTCTGGTCGGGGTTGTGGCCGGCCAGCGGCATGGCGCTTTGCGGCTCGCTGGCGGCGGGGGAAGGCGGCAGCACGGGCGCCTGGTTGATCGGCATCACCAGACTGCGCGGCGGCTGCGCGCCCTGCTGTTCGCTGCGGATCTGGTCGTAGCGGTCGACCGAGAAGCGGTTGGCGCTTTCGGCATCGCGCATCACGATCGGGCGCAGGAACACCATCAGATTGGTGCGGCGGCGCTCGCGGCCCTCGCTGCGGAACAGCGCGCCCAACCAGGGGATGTCGCCCAGCAGCGGCACCTTGCTGCGGGTGGTCTCGAAGCGGTCCTCGATCAGGCCGCCCAATACCAGGATGGCGCCGTCATCGACCACCACCGTGCTCTCGATGCTGCGCTTGGTGGTGCTGGGGCCGGCGTTGCTGGTGCCGGCTGCGGTGTCGGACTTGACGCTGCTCTGCTCCTGGAAGATCTGCATGCGCACCGCACCGCCCTCGCCGATCTGCGGCTTGATGCGCAAGGTGATGCCCACGTCCTTGCGTTCGATGGTCTGAAACGGGTTGGTCGTGGCGCCGCCGCCGCCCGCACCGGTGAACTGCCCGGTGATGAAGGGCACGTTCTCGCCGACGACGATCTTGGCTTCTTCGTTGTCCAGCGTGATCAGGTTGGGCGTGCTGACGATGTTGGTGTTGGTCTGGCTCTGCAGCGCACGCGCGATCGCGGCCAGGCTGATGACGCCGTTGACGCTGCGCAGCAGGCCCAGATTCAGGCCCTCGCCGATGTTGACCTGTCTCTGCGTAGCGCCCAGGTTGACGCCGATGATGTTGCCGGTGCCACCCACCGGCGTGAAGTTGGTGCCGCCGACCAGGCCGGCACGGTCGCCGCTCTTGCCGATCAGGCCCTGCCACTGGAAGCCGAAGTCGGCGGCGTCGCCACCGGCGACCTCGACGATCAGGCTTTCGATGTAGACCTGGGCGCGGCGCGTGTCGAGCTGTTCGATCATCGTGCGCACCTGCCGGTACAGCGGTTCGGGCGCGGTGATGATCAGCGAATTGGTCGCCGGGTCGGCCTGGATGAAGCCGCCCGTGGTGGGCGCAGCCGGACCCGACACGCCCGACGACGCCGGGCCGCCGGGCGTGCTGGTGCTGCCGCCCAGTGGCGAGCCCTGCGACGGCGCTGATGGGCTGGCGGCCGAGCTGCCCCCGCCGCCGCTGCCGCCACCCACGGCACCGAAGGCGGCGCGGATGACGGTGGCCAGGCGCACCGCGTCGGCGTTCTTCAGGTGCACCACCCACAGCCCGCCGCCCGGGCCGAGTGCGGTGTTGGGGCGGTCCAGCCTTTCGACGTTGGCGCGGATCAGCGCCAGCCGCGAGGGGTTGGTGGCGCGGATGATCAGCGAATTGCTGCGCGCATCGGCCAGCACCGTGGCGCCGCTGCCTTGCGCACCGGGCACTTGCGCACCACCGACGCTGCCGTCGGCCAGGCGCTGCACCAGCGGCGCGATGTCGGCCGCCACCACATGCTGCAGCGGGATGACCTCGATGTCGGTGCCGGCCGGCTGGTCCAGCGCGGCAATGATGCGGCCCAGACGCTGCAGGTTGTCGGCGTAATCGGTGATGACGAGGCTGTTGCTGCCCGGGTTCGCGTTGATGGTGTTGTTGGCGCTGATCAGCGGCCGCAGCACCGCCACCAGGTTGTTCGGGTTCTCGAACCGCAGGCTGAAGATCTGCGTGATGACCTGGTCGCCGCGGACGCCCACCTTGCCCACGCTGACAGTGTCGGTCTGCAGCTTGGCATCGGCCTCGGGCACCACCTTCAGCAGCCCGCCGCTTTCCACGACAGTGAAGCCCAGGCCTCGCAGCGCCGCCTGGTAGTTCTGCCAGGCTTGGCGCACGCTCTGCGGCTGCTCGCTGTAGACCGTGATGGTGCCGCGCACGCGCGGATCGACCAGGATGGGGCGATCGATCATGGCCGCGAAGGCGCGTGTCACGGCCTCGAGATCGGCGTTGACGAAGTTGACGGTCACCGGCGCGCGCGAGCGGGGGGCGATGTTCTGCGCACCCAGCGGCACGGTCGTCAGCAGCACGGCCGCAGCCAGCGCGACGGCGCCGGGGCGGGCCAATTGAGGAAACAAGGGCATGGTCATCCGATCGAGATGAGCGACACGGCACCTTGGCGCCGGCCGATGATGTTGAGCAGGTTGCCGAGCACCGCCTCGAAGCCCGGCGCGGCGCTGGCCTGGCCGCGAAAGCGCAGCCTGCCGGCGGCCCACTCGCCGCTGCCGCTGAGCTGCAGCGGCCCGCTGCGTGTGGCCAGTTGCACGCGCGTGGGCGCAGGCCCCGCTGCGCTTGAGGCTTCGCCGGCGGTCGCCGACGGCAAGTTGTCGGCCGTCAGATCGAGCCGGTAGCTGCCGAGTTGAGCCAGTGTCGAGACCCGCGACGCCAACTGCTCCAGATCCAGCCGCACGCGGCCGCTGAACCGCATGCCGCCGCCCTGTGCCGGGCGCAGGCTGAAACCGGGCGAGGACAGCACCAGGGTGCCACTGGGCTGCAAGGTGTTCCAGGGTGTGCCCAGGCCCGCCAGCCAGGCGGCCGGCCACTGGCCGAGGGCACGTTCGGGCGACGGCGCCGGCAGTTCCACCTGCAAGCCGCCCAGGCCAGGGCGCAGGCGCAATTGCAGTTCGCCGTTCAGGCAACAGTCCTGGCGCAGGCGCAGGCGCCAGGCGGTGCCGTCCAGGCCCAGTGTCCAGTGCAGGCGCCCCGGCAGGGCACTGGCATCGCGGCTGCCGACGCCGCCGGTCAGCACGGGCGTGGCACTGCCCTGCCACAGGCTGCCGCGTG
>JBBSCX010000151.1:0-8294 GCA_038249905.1 Burkholderiales bacterium | reverse complement strand
TCCAGTGAGGGCGCCCCGGCGTCACTTCCGTTCACCGACCCCTGTCCACGAGGCCCCTTCATGACCCCTGTGCAATCCACTCCTGGTGCCCTGCCGGCTGCCGCCCGCCTGGGCTTGATCTCGTCACTGGTGTTCGCCGTGGCGGCCTGTGGCGGTGGCGGCGGTGACGCCGGCAGCCCGGCCCCGCTGCCACCACCGCCACCGCCGCCCGCCGCAGCGGTGTGCACCGTGGCCAGCCCCAACCCCGTGCCCGCAGCCGATGCGCCGCAGGTGACGCTGACCTTCAGCAACGGCGCCGGCGTCAGCGGCGACCTGTTGCTGACCCTCGACCGCACCCGCGCCCCGGCCACGGTGGACAACTTCCTGGCCTACGTGGCGGCGGGCTTCTACACCGGCACCGTCATCCACCGCCACAGCGCCGGCTTCGTGCTGCAGGGAGGCGGCTATTCCGGGCCGGTGACGGCCGCGGGTGCCATCCCCCCGCTGAAGCCCACCGCTGCGCCCATCGTGCTGGAAGACAACGCCGGCCTGTCCAACCAGTGCCTGACGATTGCCATGGCACGCACCGGCGCGCCCAACTCGGCAACCTCCCAGTACTTCATCAACCTCAACAACAACACCTTCCTCGACCGCAACCCGGCCACCGGGGCCCGCGGTTTTGCGGTGTTCGGCAGCGTCACCTCAGGCTCGCCGCTGGTCACGGCGATGGTGGCCGCGCCGTGCACTACACCGGCACCCATCGCCATCGATGGCTGCCTGCCGGTGCCCAATATCACGATCACCAACGCCGTGCGCACGCGCTGAGGCCGCGGCTGGCGGCGTGACGGGGCCCTTTCATGTGCCAACTGCTGGGCATGAATGCCAACACGCCGACCGACGTGATGTTCAGCTTCGCCGGTCTGGCCACGCGCGCCAACGAGCACAAGGACGGTTTCGGCATCGCCTTCTTCGAGGGCCGCGGCCTGCGCCACTTCATCGACCACACCAGCGCATTGCAGTCGCCGGTGTCGCGCCTGGTGCAGAGCTACCCGATCCGCAGCGAGCACGTCATCGCCCACATCCGCAAGGCCACGCAGGGCCGCGTGGCGCTCGAGAACTGCCACCCCTTCGTGCGTGAACTCTGGGGCTGCTACTGGGTGTTTGCGCACAACGGCGACCTGAAGGCCTTCCACCCGCGGCTGCACGGCGCCTTCAAGCACGTGGGCGACACGGACAGCGAACGCGCCTTTTGCTGGCTGTTGCAGGAACTGGCCAAGGCCCATGCCTGCCTGCCGCCGATTGCCGAGCTGACGCACACATTGCGCGAACTGCTGCCCACGCTGGCCGCGCACGGCACCTTCAACATGCTGCTGGGCAATGGGCATGCGCTGTGGGCCCATGCCAGCACGGCACTGCACTCGCTGCAACGGCGCCATCCCTTCGGTGCCGCGACCCTGGCCGATGCCGACCTGAGCGTGGACTTCGGCGCCCTGACCACGCCCGACGACCGCGTGGCCGTGATCGCCACCGAGCCGCTGACGACCGACGAGGACTGGCGCGCCTTCAGCCCCGGCGAATTGCGGGTGTTCCGCGGCGGGGTGCAGTTGGCAGCCTGATCAGGCTTGCGGCCGGCTCAGTTCAGATACATGCCCAGGTAGCGTCGACCGCGGCTGACGGCATCGGCGTCGGGGCAGACGCCGAACCATTCGATCAACTGCAGGCGCGCACGCTCGCGGTCGGGCTTGCCCTCGGCCTTGTCGCGCAGCACCACCTCCAGCAGCTCTTCGAAGGCCAGCGCCCATTCGCCGCCCCAGACGTGCAGGGCGCCGAGGGCAAAGCGGGCCTCGAAATCGCGCCCGTTGGCGGCCACCTGCGCCTGCAACGCCGCCACGTCGCCCGGCGGGCGGTTGCGCGCCAGCGCCAGGCGCTTCAGCAGCGCAGCATGCGTGTCGTCATGCTCGGCCGCGGGGATCGATTCCAGCAGGGCCTGCGCCTCGTCCAACGCGCCTTCGGCGATCAAGCCCTCGGCCAGCTGCAGCGGCGTGGGCGGGGCCTCGACCGGCACCTCGGGCTCGGGCGCCGCTGGCAGGTGGCGGTCCAGAAACTGGCGGATCTGACCTTCGGGCAGGGCACCGACAAACTGGTCCACCGGCCGCCCGCCGATGAACAGCACCACCAGCGGGATGCTGCGCATGCGCAGCGCGGCGCTGATCTGCGGCGCTTCGTCGGTATTGAGTTTGGCCAGCACGAAGCGGCCGCCGTAATCGACCGCCAGCTTTTCGAGGATGGGGCCCAGCGAGCGGCATGGGCCGCACCAGGGCGCCCAGCAATCCAGCAGCACCGGCACCTGCATCGACAGTTCCAGCACGCCGGACTCGAACTCGGGCTCGGTGACGTCGAACACGACATCGGCCTTGCTCAGCGGCGCCATGTCCTGCGGCGTCGGCGTGGTCGCGGCTGTCGGTGCGGCTGTGGCCGTGGTGGCAGGCGCTGAAGTGGCTGTGAGGCCGGGCTTGCCGTAGCTGTAGCCGGCGGTGTCGAAGGGGGTCTTGGCGAACATGGTGCAGATCCGGTGGCGTATCGCGCGCCGAGACGGCGCCGCAGCAGGACAGAACGCCCGCCTGCGGCATGCAGCGGACAACGGGGGTGAATGGTAGCGGCGGCGCGCTTGTATGCTGCGGCACCGGTCAGCGATCACCAGAGCCGTCGCAGCCGCACCGGAGGACCCTCCATGCACAGACGCTCCCTGCTGACCCGCAGCGCCGGTCGGCTGACCGCCGTCATTGCCGTCACCGCCTTCGCGCTCGCCGGCTGCGCCAGCAAGACGCAGCAGCCACAGACCCAGGCACGTCCGGTCTGGATCGACGACCCGGGCGACGGCGTGTCGGCCTCGGCCGGCTTCCACGTGCGCGGCCGCCAGGCGCAGGAAGAGCTGGCCATCAGCCGCGGCCGCGATGAACTGGCGCGGCGCCTGGGCGTGCGTGTGGACAACGAGGCACGCAGCGAGCGCACCGTGGTCGGCGATCGCAGCAGTTCGTTGTCGCAGGCGGTGTCGACGCAAACCGTGACCGACAAGGAGGTGAGAGCCGAGGTCAAGGGCAAGTGGCTGGACCCCTCCAGCGGCACGCTGTGGGTATGGGTCGTGCCGGTACGTTGAGCGTCGCGTCTGGGCGCCTGTGTGCGCCAGCAGGCAGACGACGGCGACGCCGGACGCTAAAACGTCCTCACTGAGTGGGAATTGCCTGCTGAGCGTGGCGAATTGAAGGTCTCGTGTCGAGCCTGGCGCCGCGCCGGGCCCCACCGTCGGAGACAAGCATGTCCAGAATCCACACTTTGCGCCCCCTGCCGCAAGCCAAGTCACGGCTTCAACGCACGCTGACCCCCGCCTTGATCGCACTCGCCGCTGTCGCCCTGCTGGGATGCGAAAACATGAGCGAACGCCAGAAGGGAACGACCAAGGGCGCCGGAGCCGGGGCCGTGGCCGGTGCCGTGCTGGGCCAGGTCACCGGCGGCAGCGCCGGCCAGGGCGCTGTCCTCGGCGGTGCGATCGGGGCCATCGCCGGCAACCTGTGGTCCAAGCGCATGGAAGACAAGCGCAAGGACCTGGAGGCCGCCACCGCCGGCACCGGCATCGAGGTCGCCCGCACGCCCGACAACCGGCTGCGCGTGAATGTGCCTGCCGACCTCAGCTTCGCCACCGGCAGCGCCATGCTGCAGCCGTCCACGCGCCCGGTGCTCGACCGCTTCGCACAGGGCCTGGACACGACCATGCAGGTGCGCATCGTCGGCCACACCGACAGCACGGGCGGCGACGCCATCAACGAACCGCTGTCGCTGGAGCGTGCACGCTCGGTGCGCGACCATTTGCGCGACCGCGGTGTGCCGGCCAACCACATGGACGTGGTCGGACGGGGTTCACGCGAGCCCCTGGCCGACAACGGCAGCGATGCCGGTCGGGCGAGCAACCGGCGCGTGGAGCTGTTCCTGAGCGAACCGCAGACCTGAAGCCGTAGTTGTTCAGGGATACAGCCCGCGCTCCTCGCGCGCCATCAGGATGCGTTCACACGCCACCGCGAAGGTGGCGGTGCGCAAGGTGATGCGGTGGTGGTCGGCGGTGTCCCAGATCTTCTTCAGCGCGCCGATCATGATCTTGTCCAGGCGCACGTTGATCTCGTCTTCGGTCCAGAAGAAGCTGCTGAAGTCCTGCACCCATTCGAAGTAGCTGACGGTGACACCGCCGGCGTTGCAGATGACATCGGGCACCACCAGGATGCCGCGGTCGGCCAGGATGTCGTCGGCGCTGGGCAGCGTGGGGCCGTTGGCGCCTTCCAGCACCAGTTTGGCCTTGACGCGGTGGGCGCGTTCGGCCGTGATCTGGCCTTCCAGCGCGGCCGGGATCAGGATGTCACAGGGCACATCCCAGAAGTCCTCGCGCTGCATGAAGTCGGCGCCCTTGAAGCCGCCGACACCGCCGGTTTCCTTCACATGCGGTATCAGGTCGGCGAGGTCGAAACCGGCCTCGTTGTGGATCGTGCCGGTGTGGTCCTGCGCAGCGACGATCTTCGAGCCGGCCTGCGCAAAAAGCTCGGCCGCGGACGCGCCGACGTTGCCGAAGCCCTGCACCGCCACTCGCGCGCCTTCCAGGTTCAGGTGCAGGCGGCGCGCCGCTTCGCGACCGGTGACGAAGACGCCGCGGCCGGTGGCCTTGACGCGTCCCAGGCTGCCGCCCAGGTGGATGGGCTTGCCGGTGACGACGCCGGTGGCGTTGCTGCCGGTGTTCATGCAGTAGGTGTCCATCATCCACGCCATGATCTGCGGGTTGGTGTTCACGTCAGGCGCCGGGATGTCCTGTTGCGGGCCGATGATGATGCCGATCTCGCTGGTGTAGCGCCTTGTCATGCGCTCCAGTTCCTTCAGGCTCAGCTTCTTCGGATCGACGCGGATGCCGCCCTTGGCGCCGCCAAAGGGCAGGTTGACGGCGGCGTTCTTGACGCTCATCCAGGCACTCAGCGCCATCACCTCTTCCAGCGTCACGTCGGGGTGGTAACGCACGCCGCCCTTGCCCGGTCCGCGGCTCAGGTTGTGCTGCACGCGGTAGCCCTCGAAGTGCGTCACTTCGCCGTTGTCCAGCTCGATCGGGACGTCCACGATCAGCGCGCGCTTGGGTCGCTTCAGGGTCTCGGCCCACTTCGCGAGGTGGCCCAGGTAGGGCACGACCCGGTCGACCTGCATCAAGTAGGTGCCCCAGGGGCTGTCGGGGGTAGGGTGGACGTAGGACAGGGGTGCGTTCATGGTGTGCGCAGGGCGCGAGGATGGCTCGGGTGCCCTCGTGGGGCGGGATGTCGTGGTGAAGGCGGTCACCGGTGACGTGAAATCGCGGCCCCGATGGCACCGCGCCTTGTGGGCGCCGCGCCGGGGCCGCGTGGCTGCGCACTGTAGGGGCGGCGGGCCCGCCGTGCACGGTCGGCGATCATGCATCGTTTGCATGACCGGTCGCGGGCTACCGCATGCCGCGCTGTGCTTGCCGCTGTGCTTGCCGTGCATACACTGGCCCCATGCATCCTCCCCTGATCGCCTTTATCGGCGGCGGCCACATGGCGCGCGCGCTGATCGGCGGGCTGCTGCGCGCTGGGCACCCGGTGTCGTCGCTGTGTGTCGTCGAGCCTTTCGCGCCCGCGCGCGAAGCCCTGGCGGCAGAGTTCGGTCTGCAGGCCCAGCCCGCGGCCGACACCCGCCTGCGCGACGCTGCCACGGTCGTCTGGGCTGTGAAGCCTCAGGGTTTTGCCGAGGCGGCCACGCCCTGTGCCGCCCATGTCGCTGCTGCGCTGCACCTGAGCGTGATGGCCGGCGTGCGCAGCGCCAGCCTGGTGCAGGCCACCGGCAGCGAACGCGTCGTGCGCGCCATGCCCAACACGCCGGCCCTGATCGGACGCGGCATTGCCGGGCTGTACGCCCGGCCTGCCGTCGATGCCGCCGAACGTGAGTCCGTGCAGGCCCTGCTGGCGCCGACCGGTGCGGTGATGTGGGTCGAGCGCGAAGACGACCTGGACGCCGTGACGGCGCTGTCGGGATCGGGCCCGGCCTATGTCTTCTACTTCGTCGAGGCGATGGAACGTGCCGCCGTCGAGATGGGGCTGACGGCGGCGCAGGGCCGGCAGCTGGCGCTGGCCACCTTCGACGGCGCCACGGCTTTGGCCGCCGCGTCGCCGCTGCCGCTGGCCGAGGTGCGCGCGCAGGTCACCAGCAAGGGCGGCACCACGCAGGCGGCGATCACCAGCCTGCAGGCCGACGCGGTGGACAGCGCCATCGTGCGGGCCCTGCGCGCCGCGCAGCAGCGCGCCGCCGAGCTGGGACGGGGCTGATGGGCTGGTGGCGCCTCAGCGCCACGCCAGGTCCAATGCCACGCCCGCGAACACCGCAAACCCCAGCCAGTGGTTCTGGCGGAAGGCACGGAAGCAGCCTTCGCGGCTGCGGCCGCGGATCAGCGTCCAGTGCCACACCGCCTGCGCCGCCGCCGCGGCGATGCCCAGCAGGAACACCGGCCCCAGGCCCAGCATGCGCCCCAGCACCGCCCAGCTGCCCAGGAAGATGACGTAGAAGCCCATCACCGCCGCCACGTCCCAGCGGCCCAGGGTCAGCGCCGATGTCTTGATGCTCAGTCGCGCGTCGTCGTCGCGGTCGACCATCGCGTACTCGGTGTCGTAGGCCAGCACCCAGAACAGGTTGCCTGCCAGCAGCGCCCAGGCGTGCGGCGGCACGGCCGCAGACACGGCCGCCAGCGACAACTCGGCGCCGCCCTGGGCCGCGGCGAAGGCCATCGGGATGCCGAAGCTGAAGGCCACACCCAAGACGGCCTGCGGCATGGCCAGCACGCGCTTGGCCCAGGGGTAGAGCAAGGCCACCGCCAGCGCGGCGAAGGACAGCAGGATGGCCGGCGGATTGGTGGTCAGCACCAGCACAAAAGCCGCCAGCGCCAGCAATGCACCGCAGCCCAGCGCCTGGCGCACCGACAGCGCACCGCGCGTGACCGGCCGCTGGGCGGTGCGCTTCACAAAGCGGTCGAAGTCGCGGTCGGCCACGTCGTTGACGCAGCAACCCGCGCTGCGCATCAGCACGGTGCCGAGCACGAACACCGCCACCAGATGCCAGCCCGGAAAGCCGTCGGCCGCGATCCACAGCGCGCTCAGCGTCGGCCACAGCAGCAGCAGCCAGCCGGCAGGGCGGTCCCAGCGGATCAGGTCCAGGTACAGGCCCAGAGGGGAAGGGGCAGGGGCGGCAAGGCTCACGTCGTGATTATCGAACCGCTGCCGCGACGCCGGCCCTGACACACTGGCGCCATGACTGCACACGCACACGCACACCCAGACCGGTCCCCGGCCGTCGCGCCCGAAGTGGCTGCAGCCCTGGCTGAAGGCCGCCCCGTCGTTGCGCTGGAATCGACCATCATCAGCCACGGCATGCCCTGGCCGCAGAACGTCGAGACGGCGCTGCGGGTCGAGGCTGCCGTGCGCGAACAGGGCGCCGTGCCCGCCACCATCGCCGTCGTCGACGGCCGCCTGACGGCCGGACTGAGCGGCACGCAGATCGAAGCGCTGGGCCGTGCCGGCACGGCCGTGCCCAAGGCCAGCCGGCGCGATCTGCCGCTGCTGATGGCCGCCGGCGCCACCGGCGCGACGACGGTGGCGGCGACCATGTTCATCGCCGCGCGCGCCGGCATCCGTGTCTTCGCCACCGGCGGCATCGGCGGCGCGCACCGGGGTGCCGAACGCAGCTTCGATGTTTCGGCCGACCTGCTGGAGCTGGCGCGCACGCCGGTGGCCGTGGTCTGCGCTGGCGCCAAGGCCATCCTCGACCTGAAGCTGACGCTGGAGCTGTTGGAAACGCACGGTGTGCCGGTGGTCGGCTACGGCACGGACGAACTGCCGGCCTTCTATTCGCGCCACAGCGGCCTGAGGCTGCCGTGGCGGCTGGACACACCGCAGGCGCTGGCGCAGATGTTGCACGCGCAGTGGGCATCGGGCCTGGACGGCGGTGTCGTCATCGCCAACCCGATCGCGGCAGCGCATGAGATCGCGCACGACGAGATCACCGCCCATATCGAACAGGCCCTGGCCGAGGCCCAGGCCCAGGGCGTGGAAGGCGCCGCCGTCACGCCCTTCTTGCTGGCGCGCATCGCGGCGCTGACGGGCGGGCGCAGCCTGGCGGCGAACATCGAACTGGTGCTGGGCAATGCGCGGCTGGGAGGGCAGATTGCGGTGGCGCTGGCGACGATCCCGGCGATCACGGCGCTGACGCCGCTCCCGGCGATCACGGCG
>JBBSCX010000150.1:0-8306 GCA_038249905.1 Burkholderiales bacterium | reverse complement strand
GGGGGCAAGGTGTGGATCGTCGACTTCGTCTACACCCGCTGCGTCACGCTGTGCCTGGCACTGGGCACGGTGTTCCAGCAAATGCAGGCGCAGATCGTGGCGGCCGGCCTGCAAGACCGGGTGGGCCTGCTGTCGATCAGCTTCGACCCGCTGCGTGACCACGGCCCGGCGCTGGCCGACTACACAAAGCGCATGGGCATGCGCCCGGGTGTGTGGCAGCTGGTCAGCCTGCGCCACGAGGCCGACCGGCGTCGGCTGCTGGACAGTTTCGGCATCATGGTCCTGCCGGCCCCGCTGGGCGAGTACGAACACAACGCGGCGCTGCACCTGGTCACGCCGGCGGGGCAACTGGTGCAGATCCTGGGGCTGGACGAAGCGGCCGAGGCGCTGACGCTGGCGCAGGCCCTGGCGGTACCGTGAAGCCGCTGTCGATGGCCGCCCCCGCTTCGGCTCTGCCGGTCATGGCGGTTCTTGCGGCGCTGGCGGCGCTGGCCCTGTCGCTGCCACCGGGGCGGGCGCTGATCGAGCAGAGCATGGTCTGGCACATGCTGGTGCAGATGCCACTGCTGGTGGTCGCGGGCTGGTGGGCTGCGGCGGCCTGGGCACCGCGGCTGGGCGAACGCTTCAACCGCTACGGGCTCACCGGCTTCATGCTGGCGCAGTGCATCACCGCCTACTGGATGGTGCCGGCGCTGATCGACCGCGCCGTCGTGCTGCCCTCGGCCGATGCCACCAAGCTGGCGAGCCTGTGGCTGGCCGGTGTGGCGCTGCGCCAGGGGTATGTGCAGGCACCGCTGACGGTGCAGCTCTTCTTCGTCGGGTACGGCCTGCCGATGCTGGCCTGGCTGGGCATTTACCTGGCTAACACCGAATTACGCCTGTGCAATGCGTACAGCCTCGAAAGTCAGGTGCGCACCGGCCAGGGTCTGGTGCTGCTCGCGGCCCTGCTGGGCGCCGTCTGGGTGCTGGGCCTGCGCCGTCAGGACGGGCGCATGGTGCATCACGCACACAGCCGCAGCAGTTGACGCAGGGCGGCGCGAGTGCCGCCAAAGCTGACGCTGACGCTGACGTCCGACGCTCAATTCCCTTTACGAAACACTCGCGGTCAAGGGTGCGATCGCAATGATCGTCTGGCCCGGCTCAGCCGCCCTTCAGCCCCGTTTGCGGACTTTCCAGATCTGTTCTGACGGAAACCGATGAGCCCAACTGGCCGCGGTGCCGAACGGTTTGCCTGCGTCTGGGTCAGGGGCCTGCAGTTCCTGGTAATCGATGACGTCGAAGCCGACGCGATCAAACAGACGGAACCAGCCGCCCGTGGGCAGGGTGAATTCGATGCCGCCGGGATCCAATTCCACCTGCCGCCAATCGATGCGGTGAAGACCGAACCAATCGCGCACCAAGGCCTCGGATGTGGGCGCGCCGTCCAGCGGGCTGCAGGCCAGGGCCAGCGGGTGGTTGCCGAGAAAAGCCAACACGCCGCCGGCGCGCAACAGCCGGTGCGCCTCAGGAATCCAGACAAAGGGGTCGCACCAGATCGCGGCGCCGTATTCGGAAATGGCGAAGTCAAATGAGCCGTCGGGCCGTGGCACCTGCTCGGCGTTGCCGTGGATCCAATGGATGTCCAGCCGATGCTCGGCCCCAAGCCGGCGCGCCGTCTCGAGCTGGCGCTGCGAATTGTCGATGGCGGTGACGTTGGCGCCTCGCCGTGCCATCCAGGCCGAGACATAGCCGGTGCCGCAACCCAGTTCGATGGCGTCCATGGCCGTCATGTCCTCGGGCAGCAGGCCGACCGCAGACTCCGGGATATTCCATTCGCCCCAGGTCGGCTCAAGGGCGGCCCAGCACCGCTCTCCGGCCGCCACCCAGTCCGGGGCGTCGGCGTCCCATTGCGTGCGATTCACCAGCACATGCTCAGGCAGCTTTTCGTCGGGGTGTGGATGCATCGCAATCATTGTGGCTTGCGCAGGGGCGGTCTGCTGTCGGGCCAGATCCTGGTCATGGCCCCGCATCGGCGCGGCAGCCCGAACTCGGGTCCACTCGCGCCGCATGTCGATGCCCGATAGCCCCGAACGCTCCGATCCCCCCGATCCCCCAGATCCCCCCGATCCCCCAGATCCCCCAGATCCGCCCGATTCCTTGGATGCGCGGCAGCTACCCGCAACTCCTTCGCGCAGCGCGCCGGTGCCGCAGGGCCGTGCGGCGCGCAGCTGGCACCTGGCGCGCGCCGTTGGCGAAATGGCCGCGGGCGCGGCGGCGCAGGGGCTGTCGCAGTGGGCGCGCGGCGAGCGCCCGGCGCTGTCGGACCTGATGCTGTCGCCGGCCAACGCGCGCCGGCTGGCCGAGCGGCTGTCGACACTGCGCGGCGCGGCGATGAAGTTCGGCCAGTTGATGTCGATGGACGGCCACGGCGTGCTGCCGGCCGAATTCGCGGAACTGTTGTCGGACCTGCGCGACCGCGCCCATGTGATGCCGGCGACGCAACTCGTCGAGGTGCTGCAGGCCGAGTACGGCGCGCAGTGGAACCGCCGCTTCCGTCGCCTGAGCTTTGCACCGATCGCCGCCGCGTCGATCGGCCAGGTGCACCGCGCCGAGACGCACGACGGCCGCGTGCTGGCGTTGAAGATCCAGTACCCCGGCGTGCGCGCCGGTATCGCCAGCGACGTCGCCAACCTGGCGTTGCTGGCGCGCACCCCGGGACTGGTGCCGGCGGGCGTGGACATCGCACCATTGCTCGAGCGCGTGCGCACGCAGCTGCTGCATGAGACCGACTACCGGGCCGAGGCGCGCGCCGCCCACACCTACCGCGAACGGCTGGGCAGCGACCCGGTGCTGACGGTGCCCGCCGTCGTCGACGAGCACTGCACCGAACGCATCCTCGCTACCGACTTCGCACCCGGCGCAGCGGTCGAGACGCTGGCCCGCGAGGGCACGCCGCAGGCGCTGCGCGACCATGTCGCCGATGCGCTGTGCCGGCTGGCGGTGCGCGAGTTTTTCGAGATGCGTCTGGTGCAGACCGACCCGAACTTCGGCAATTACCTGTTCGACGCCGCCAGCGGGCGCATCGCGCTGCTGGACTTCGGCGCCACCGAGGCGGTGAGCGATGAACGTATCGAACAGCTGCGCGAAGTCGGCCGCGCCCTGCGTGCCAACGACCCGTCGCGCCTTGCCGCGGCGGCGCTGGCGGCCGGCTTCATTGCCGCCGACGACCCGCCAGCGCAGACCCGCGGCGTGGTGCAAATGATGATGGACGCCGGCGAGCCGTTGCGGCATGCCGGGCGCTACGACTTCGGCGCCTCGACGCTGGCCGCGCGCCTCTTTGCGCAAGGCCGGGCGCAGTTTTTCGGCGAAGGCTACGCGCGCACGCCACCGGCTGACCTGCTGTTTCTGCAGCGCAAGTTCTTCGGCACCTTCATGCTGTGCAGCCGCCTGCGCGCGCGTTTGGACGTGGCGACGAAATTCGGGTCACAGCTGGACGAAGCGGCTTGATGGCCGCGCCACGGCCGACAGATGCCCGACCGATGTGCAGTCGGTAAAGGTCAGGCGAGTCCCCGCGATGACTGCTGCGACGGCGGGCAAAGCATCTCGTGGTGCAGGCCCCATTGCTCGACGGCAGCGACGAGAACGATCGATTCGCCTTCGTCGACATTGGCGTCGGCCTGCGCCAACTCGACGCACAGGCGCAGCAACTTCAGGCGCAGCGCGGGGTCCTGTATCTCTGCCATCAAGTCCGCCAGCGTGCGTTCGTCCACTGGGCAGGCATCCGCCCACTTCAACTGGTCGCTCGACAGCAAGTCCTCGCAGAAGGTGTCCAGCAGCGCGTGGAACTCGTGCCGCGCGAGGCCCAATTGTTCGTGGACGGCAAGGCGGTCGAGCCAATCGATCTCAGCGTCGCCGATGTCTCCATCGGCCACCACCGTCAGTGCGACGATGCGGGCGGCCGCTTGCGGGCTGTTCGCGGGATACCTGCGCATGATCATGCCCCTTTCGGTGTGGTCGTTTGTGGATCAGTCGAAGATGTTGTTCAGCCACGATTTCTTGCGGCTGCCCTGCGGGCTTCGACCGTGCTCGTGGTCGGAGTCAACAAACCGCGGCTGAGAGCGGCCAGCCCCGGAGCCGGCTGGAGCCTGGGCTGGCGCCATGGCGGCGCCGACACCAGGTTCATGGGGCGCAATACCTTGTTCGTTCGGCTTCAGCGTTCGTGGCTCATCAGGCGCTGACGCATGCGGCGGGCGTCGCTCTCACGGCGCCACATGCGCAACAGGAACCGCGCGGCGCGCGCCAGCGCGTTGTCCAGCGCGGTGCGCCAGTCATTCGCCACAGACGCGACGACCACCGACCCCGCGCCATCGGTCCTGAGCTCCACCTGGCAGCGCTTGTCGATACCGCCGCGGGGGCCGTTCACGTCTGACATCTGCACCTCGGCATGCGGCACCAGCCAGCCCAGGCGCCGCAGCACAAAGCGCACACGGCGCTCGGTCAGGTCGCGCAGTTCGGTGGCTTGGGGATGGCGGGACTTGAAGAGCACTTGCATCACGGATCTCCATCGGTTGAGGGACGGGCGGAATGTGGGCTGGTGGACCATTGTGAAAAAGCAGCTTTCAGGGAACGCCAACATCGGAAAAAACTGAACACATGGCGAGGCATCGGCAGCAGACTTCGAGGCTTTGCGGCTGCGGCTGCGGCTGCGGTTCGAACGCACCGCAATCCGCAGTCTTTGTGGCGCTGCATCCAACACAGACCCATCTCATGCCCAACACCCGAACCGCGAACGCCGTACGTCTGGAGTTCTCTCCCGGCTGCCTGGTGCAAACCAACCTGTCGGGCGCCGCCTTTACCGGCGACTGGCTTTGGGTGGCCGGCGACGAAGCCTGCGGCCTGGACCGCCTGCGCCGGCTCGACCCCCTGGGGCGCGAGGCCCTGCGTTTTGGCGACGCGCGCGACTTCCCGCTGGCCGACCTGCTGGACCTGCCCGGCACAGCCGAAGAAGAGGCCGACCTGGAGGGCATGGCGGTGGCCGAGGGCTACCTGTGGGTGGTCGGCTCGCATGGCCTGAAGCGCAAGAACGCCAAGCCGGACCGCAACCACGCCGACAACGCCAGGCGGCTGGCGAAAGTGGCGCTCGACGGCAACCGTCGTCTGCTGGCCTGTCTGCCCATCGAGCCCGATGCAAATGGCGAGCCCTGCCTGGTGCGAAAGGCGCAGGACGGCCGGCGGGCACTGCGGCTGAAGGGCGACGCGCAAGCCAACCTGCTCACCCGCGCGCTCGCCGACGACCCCCACTTCGGGCGCTACATGGCGATCCCTGGCAAAGACAACGGCTTCGACATCGAGGGCCTGGCGGTGGACGGACGCCGGCTGCTGCTCGGCCTGCGTGGGCCGGTGCTGCGCGGCTGGTCGGGGCTGATCGAAATCGAGGTCGAGGCGCGCGGCGATCAGCTGCGCCTGGTCCCGCTGGATGACAGTGGCATCCTGCTGCGCAAGCACTTCCTGCAGCTCGACGGCCTGGGCATTCGCGATTTGCACTTCTCAGGCGACGACCTGTACATCCTGGCCGGCCCGACGATGGTGCTCAACGGTGAGATTCGCGTCTTCAAGTGGCCGCTCGCCCGAACCACGATGAAGGCCAACCGTGAGCCGGTGCATTTCGAGACGGCACTGACAGAGTCGGTATCTCTGCCGCACGGAAGCGGCACCAACCGCGCCGAAGCGATCTGTGACCTGCCGCCCGCGATGGCGGGCGGCAAGCCGCGCTGGTTGGTGCTGTACGACGCGCCGGGCGCCGATCGCCGGGACGGCGAACAGACCGTCTTCGGCGACTTGCTTCGGCATGACTGATGGTGGCCCGCGGCAGCACGGCAGGAGCCGACAGCGAACGGCACTCAGCGGTGTCGGTCCCGCCGATCGACCCGGCTTCGGCGCTGCTTTTCGTCATCAACGCCGGTGCGGGCGCCCTCGACATCGATGCCAAGCGTGCAGTCATCGAGACCGCCCTGGCAGCGCATGGCCGAAAGGGCGAACTGCTGATTTGCCAGCCTGCTGAGCTGTCGCGCGTGGCCGCCCAGGCGGCAGCGGCGGCGGTGGCACGCGGGACGGCGGTGATTGCCGTCGGTGGTGATGGCAGCCTCAACACGGTGGCCCAGGCCGCGCACGCCGCCGGCTGCGCCATGGGCGTCATTCCGTACGGCACCTTCAACTACTTTGCCAGGACGCATGGCATACCCACCGACCCGGCCGCGGCCATGCTGCTGCTGCTGAATGCGCGCCCGACGCCGGTGCAGGTGGCGGCCATCAACGACCGGGTGTTCCTGGTCAACGCCAGCCTGGGCGTTTACCCCGAGCTGTTGCGAGACCGCGAGGCCTACAAGGCCCGCTTCGGCCGCAGCCGCTGGGTGGCGTTTGTGGCGGCTTTTGCGACGCTGCTGCGCGCACAGCGCCGGCTGCGACTGCACATCGAGATGGGTGCCTCGGTTCGAGACGTGCAGACCTTGACGCTCTTCGTGGGCAACAACCGGCTGCAGTTGGAACAGTTCGGCGCGGAGCCGGACGACACGCTGGCCGGCACGCCCGGCCATGGCAGCATGGCCGCGCTGATGCTGCGGCCCATCGGCACGCTGTCGATGATCGGCCTCGTGTTGCATGGTGCGATGGGCAAGCTGGGTGAAGCCGCAGGCGTGGAGGGCTTCGAATTCCATCACATGGTGGTGAAGCCCAGGCTGGCACCCGGACGCAGAGAGGTCGCGGTGGCATTCGACGGTGAAGTCGCACGCATGCACTCGCCCATCGACATCCGTGTGCTCGACAAGCCCCTGTACCTGCTGAAGGCCCCAGGGGCCGCGGACGCAGCGGACGCAGCGGGCTCAGCGGCCTCGGCAGCCATGCCAGAAGCTGCGGCATGAGTGTCCTGCTGCAGATCTCCGACACCCACTTCGGCACCGAGCAGCCGCAGGTGGTCGAGGCCCTGGTCGCTCTGGCCGCTCAGCAACAGCCGGATGTGGTGGTGCTGTCGGGTGACATCACACAACGTGCACGGCCGGAGCAGTTTCGCGCGGCCAAGGCCTTTGTGGACCGACTGGGTTCGCCGGGATCGGGCACGCCGGTTTTGGCCATCCCCGGCAACCACGACATCGCGCTTTTCGACCTCTGGGCGCGCCTGACCCGCCCTTACGCGCGCTATGCCACGGTGTTCGGCGCCGATCTCGAGCCCGCGCACTCGTCGCAGGACCTGCTGGTCGTCTGCGTCAACACCACGCGGGCCTGGCGCCACAAGAACGGGGATGTGTCGACGGCGCAGATCGTCCGTGTGGCGAAGCGGCTGGCCGCCGCCAGCCCGCGGCAGTTGCGCGTGGTGGTCGTGCACCAGCCTGCAGCCGTGACCCAGGCGCGCGACCGGCCCAACCTGTTGCGGGGCCACCGTGCTGCCATGCACGCCTGGTCGGCCGCCGGGGCCGACCTGGTGATGGGCGGGCACATCCACCTGCCCTACACGCTGGCACTGCACGGCTTGGCGCGGCGACTTTGGGTCGTCCAGGCGGGCACTGCCGTCTCGTCACGCACACGTGCCGGGGCGCCGAACTCGGTGAACATCCTGCGCTGGGGCGTGGCGTCCCGCGCGCTGGGTGACCCGGCGCAGAACGGATCCGCAATGGCCGACCGCTGCCTCATCGAGCGCTGGGACTTTGCGCGCCACGACCGCGTCTTCGTCCGCACGGCGGTCACGCCCGTGCAGCCAGAGCGAGCCTGATCACACGGCAGACGGCGCGGATGTCGATTCAGGGATATCGGATTTTCCGAACCGAGACTCACGCAGACTCTGCTTTCTCCGACGCTTCACCGGCGCTAGATTCCGCCCGGCAAGAGGCGGCGATTCGTCTGCCTCGGCTCTTCATCGCACTGTCAACACCGAAGGCATTCCCGCATGCGCAGCTACCCCCACAACAGCCCGGAAGCAGCCGCGCGCATCGTCGCGCTGGTTCTGATCTCCGACGGTCATGTGTGCAGTTCTGAATTCGAGATCCTCAAGCAGCTGGGCGCCGAGCGTGAACTCGGCCTGGAGCCTCACCTCCTGCCGCACATCGTGCACACGCTGTGCGAGGAACTGCTGCTTGGCGGGTATCAGACCGGTTCGCTGATGGACAACGTCGATGACAGCACCTTGGCGTCGCTGATGGCCGAGATCTCGGATCCGGCGCTGCAGAAAACTGTGCTGCGACTGTCCCTGGCCGCCGCGAAGGCAGATGGCCACCTGGCCGACGGCGAAGCCGCGGTCGTGGGGGCCGCCCGGCACCATTGGCAGCTGGTCGATGGCC
>JBBSCX010000149.1:0-8341 GCA_038249905.1 Burkholderiales bacterium | reverse complement strand
GGCCTTCGGCGAGATCCTGGCGCTGGACGCCTTCATCCGCGCGCCGCGCATCGAACTGGGCGCCACCGTGCGCGGCGCCGACAACCTGGGCGGCGGCAACGTCAGCGGCGCCGCTGCGGTGGTGGCGCCGCCGGCCACCGCAGCCGTCAGTACGCCGCCGGCCAGCACCGAGGACAGGGGAGCGGTCGCAGCCGCCAATGCCGCCGACACGCCGGCCGCGCGCCAGTCTTTACTGACGGTCGAACTGCTGGGCACCGGCCCTGGCGATCCCTGCGAAGGCCTGACCGGCCCTGCGCTGGAAGACTGCCGCAAGCGCCTCGCGGCACAGCCGCCGAAGCCCTGAGAAGCGGGCCACCGCGCCGGCCCTGGGGCCGTCGGGACGAAGGCATTGCATGCAGTGGGTCCCGACCGATACCCTCGTCCAACGGCACACAGCCGGCAGTCCCCCGATGAAAGGTAAGTCCCACCCGAGCAACGACGTCACGCTCGCGCACGGCGGCGACAACAATCCATCCGCGTCGTTCGACCAAGACGCCAATCGCAATGGCGCATTGGCGCATAGGCGCATTGGCGCACTTGCGTGGCTTGCTGGCCGCCGGGCATCGAGCCCTTGCCGCCCGAGCGCTGCAGCGGCAAAGGCCGCCCACCGGCAATGCCCAGGCGTACCGCGCGGCTTCAGCCCATCAGCGTCAAGGCGCTTGCATGACGCTGCCTGCCGAAGCGTTCCAGACGATCACAAGGCGCGAGGGCGCGACCGAGCCCCTCAGCGGGCGATTCGCAGCGTGCGCGTGCGGCGCGCCGGCGGCAATGCAGGCAAGGCACGGTTACGACCATTTCAATGCTTGCTGATCGAGTGGCCGGCCGGTGATGCAGAGCCCGTCAAATATGTCGTATCTACGATGCCCGAAGACCCGCAGCTCGGCGAACTGGTCGGCGCGAGGTACCAGCGCTGGCGAATCGAGCGCGACTGCCAGGACTTGAAGCAAGACTTCGGACTGGGACATTGCGAGGGCTTGGCGCAGCCCGCCTGAGCGCCCCGCTTCAGCCCCGCATCACCGCTTCAGCATCGCCGCCTGCTCGGCCTTGCGGTCGGCAGCCACGCGCGCAAAGGCCGGGCGGGCATCGAGCATCTTGATGTACGGCTTCCACTCCATCCCGGCGGCGACCAGCAGGTCTTCGCCCAGCACCGCGCGCGTGGCCATGCCCACCAGGGGCAGGTGGCACCAGGCGGCACAGTCGGCCTGCGTCAGCTCATCGCCGGCGATGTAGGGCGAGAACTTCGTCAGGCGCTGCAATGCGGCGATGTTCTTCACCAATTGCTTGTGCACCCGTTCCTTGGTGCCGTCGCTGGCCGTGCCGCCGAAGAAGGCCTGGCCGTACAGCTCGCGCACCACCAGCTCGATGTGCAGTTCCAGATAGGTGATGAGTTCGCGCACCTTGGCCGCGGCCAGCGGGTCGGCCGGCATCAGTGGCGGTTGCGGATGCGTGGCTTCCAGCCAGTCGGCAATGACCTGGCTTTCGCACAGCGGCGTGCCCTCGATGCGAACGAACGGCACCTTGCCCAGCGGCGTGGCCGCGAGCACGGCCTCGTCGCTGCTGCCGGTGCCGACACGTTCTTCGGTGAACTCGATGTCCTTCTCAAGCAGGACCAGCTTGACCTTGTTGTAGTAGTTCGAGAGCGAAAAGCCGCAGAGGGTGATCATTCAGGACTCCGTTCGGGTTGGGGTGGATGCATCGCGCGGGGGCGCTGCGTTGGGAATGGTGAGAACGGCGGCCCGGTGGGCAGGCGCGAGGTTGACGAGGGCGATGCCCACACACACGGCGGCCAGTGCCACCAGCAGCCGCGGCGTGACGGGTTCGCCCAGCAGCCCCACCCCGGCCAGCAGGCCGAACAGGGGCGTCAGCAATGTGAACGCGGCCAGGCGCGTGGCCGGATAGTGGCGCATCAGCCAGAACCAGACGAGGTAGCTGGCGAAGGTGATGACGACCGTCTGGAAGGCCAGCGGCCAGGCCGCGGTGGCGCTGATGCGCGCGGGCCAGGCCTCGCCCGCCGCCACCGAAGCGGCGCCCAGGGCCAACGCCGACACGCCCAGCTGGTACAGCAGTGTCTTCTCGGGCAGGGCGCGGCTCAGCGCCGTGGCGCGCAGGGTCAGCGTGGTCAGCCCCCACAGCACGGCCGCCAGCAGCCCCAGCGCGTCGCCCAGCCACTGCTTGGGCCCGGCAGCGGGCGCGACAAAGCCTTCGGCAAAGGCCCAGACCACGCCACCGAAGGCCGCTGCGAGACCGGCCAATTGCTGCGCCGACAGGCGTTCGCTGCGGCTCAGCAGCGGCATGCCCAGCGCCACGACAAAGGGCGCCAGGTAGATGAACACCGCCATGCGCGACGCGCTGGTGTACTGCAGGCCGATGAAGATGCAGGCGAACTCGGCGCCGAACAGCAGCCCCGCCAGCACACCCCCGCGCCAGGTGCCGTCGCGCTGCCACAGCGCCAGACCACGCCAGCGCGCCCAGGCCAGCAACAGCAGCGCCGCGCCGATGGACCGCACGGCGGCCTGCAGCAGCGGCGGCACCTCGGTCAGCGTCACCTTGGCGGCCACCTGTCCCACGCCCCACAGTGCCGTGCAGCCCACCAGCAGGCTGATGGCCAAAGGGTCCAGGCGGGTCTTGCGGTCGTCGATCAAGTCAGGCACTGGCGGTCTCAGTGGGGTCTCAGCGGGTCTGAACAGGGTCTGAACAGGGTCTCAGCGGCCGGCATTGTGGGCGCCTCCGGGCCAGATGCCGGTCTGCTGCGCGACGCGGCGCGCATGCAGGGCCACGCCCAGCGCCAGCAAGGCGCCGGCCGCCGCGCCGGTGGCATGGGCCAGCGGCGCGATGGGCACGTCCCAGCCCGCCACGTCGCGCAGGGCCGGGCCCCAGGGTTGTTCGAGCCACAGCTTCAGCAGCAGCCCGACCAGAATCGCCAGCGCCAGCCAGCGTGGTCGACGCCGACGCTCGGTGCCCAGCACCCAGATCGCCACGGCAGCGACACCGCCGTGCAGCACACCCGACAGCCCGCCGTAGTGCAGCAGCGCCGGCTGCCAGCCCAATGCCACATGCGACAGCGGCCAGGCCGCGCACCACGCTGCCGCCAGCGGCCACGGCACGCGCGCGGCCCAGCCCAGTGCCGCCAGCACCAGCGTGCCCGCCAGATTCGCGCCCAGGTGCAGCGCGCTCCAGTGCACGAAGGCGGCGGTGAAGGCGCGCCAGGGCTGCTGCAGGGCCAGCGCAGGCTGCCAGTCCAGCAGTCCACCGGTCTGCCGGACCTGCAGCCCATGGGTCTGTCCTTCGATGAGAGCGCTGGGCAGTGCCCAGGCCAGCGCGCTGCCCAGCGCGAACAAGGCGCACAGCCCCAGCCAGGCCATGCCGGGGCGCTGCAGCAGGGGCAACGTCGGCGGCCTGGCGGCAGGGTGGACGCCGGCCTTCAGCCGAACACCGCGTGCCACAGCGCCAGCACGGCCTCGCGCTGGGGGGCGTGCAGCGCCGGATCGAACTGCGTCGGCCGGGCGTCCAGCCGCGCGCTGTGCTGGGCGCGGCGCAGTTCGCGGTAGGCGTCGGCTGCGGCGCGGCCCACGCCCGCCGGCAGCAGGCCCTGGGCCTCGGCCCGCTGCAGCAGGGCGATGTTGCCGGCGTTGTCCCGCAGCGGCGCGCTTTCGCACGCATGCGTCAGCACCAGCAGCTGGACCGCAAACTCAACGTCGACCATGCCGCCCGGGCTGTGCTTGACGTCGAACTGCCCCGCCGGCACCGGTCGTGCGGCGCGCAGTTTCTCGCGCATCGCCCGCACCTCGTCGCGCAGCGCCGAGGGCTCGCGCGGCGCGCACAGCACGGCGCGGCGCGTGGCCTCGAAACGCGCGGCGATGCCCGGCGCGCCGGCGGCGAAGCGGGCCCGCGTCAAGGCCTGGTGCTCCCAGGTCCAGGCGGTGTTGCTGCCGCGGCGGCGCTGGTAGTTGTCGAAGCTCTGGATGCTGGTGACGAGCAGGCCCGAATTGCCGTTGGGCCGCAGCGCGGTGTCGATGTCGAACAATTCGCCGGCGGCGGTGCGCAGCGTCAGCCAGGTGATGAGCTTGCGCACGAAGGCGCTGTAGACCTCCTGGGCGTGCTGGCGACCGGCTTCGTCGGGCTCGTCGCTGTCGTCGTACAGGAACACGACATCGAGATCGCTGCCGTAGCCCAGCTCCTTGCCGCCCAGCTTGCCGTAGGCGATGACTGCGATCTGCGGCTGTTCGCGGTGACGCTGCTTCAGCCGTGCCCAGGCCCAGCGGATGGTGGTGTGCAATACCGCATCGGCCAGCGCCGACAGGTCATCGGCCACCTGCTCGACACCGATCTTGCCTTCGACGTCGCGCACCAGCGTGCGGAAGGCCTCGGCGTGGTGGGCGTGGCGCAGGGTGTCCAGCAGCTTTTCCTCGTCGTCCTCGCCACTGCGCTGCCAGCCTTCGAGCCGGTCTTCCAGTTCGGCACGGAAGGCCACGGGCTCGAAGCGCTGGTGCAGCAGGTGTTCATCGGCCAGTTCGTCGATCACGCCCGGATGGCGCATCAGGTACTGCATGGGCCAGCGCGCCATGCCCAGCACGCGCAGCAGCCGGCCGTGCACTTCGGCGCGCTCGAGCAACAGCGCCAGGTAGCTCTCGCGGCGCAGCAGCGGCTCCAGCCAGTCGATGAAGCGCAGCGCGCCGACTTCGGTGCAGGCGCCATCGGCCATCGCCTTGGCCGTCTTGTGCATCAGCCGGCCCAGGCGCAATTTGCTTTCGTCGCGCAGCGCCCGCACCCGCGGCTGTTTGACCCAGTGGCGCAGGCGTTCGGACAGCGCCGCGGGCAGGCGTTCGAGCAAGGTCTCGCTGTCGATGGGCTGTGGGGCGGGCGCACAACTGCCGTTGCGGCAGGGACTGCCGTCGCCATTGCCAGGGCCGCGGCCTTCGCGCAGCAGGGCGTCGAATTCGGCCGCGACGAACTCTCGCACCTCGCCCAGTCGGTCCAGCAGTTCACAGGTCTCGCGCTGGCAGTGAAAGCCCAGGCTGTGCGCGATCCAGCGCAGGTCGGCGTCGGCGGTGGGCAGCAGGTGGGTCTGCTGGTCGTCGAGGTACTGGATGCGGTGTTCGATGCGGCGCAGCAGGGTGTAGCCGTCGGCCAGCTGCTGCGCCGTCTGCGGCTTCATCAGGCCCAGCGTCGCCAGCCGCGACAGGCCGCGCAAGGTGCTGCGGGTGCGGATTTCGGGGAACTGCCCGCCGCGCACCACCAGCATCAATTGCACGATGAACTCGATCTCGCGGATGCCGCCGCGCGACAGCTTGACGTCGTTGGCACGCTCGGGCCGGCCGGCGGCCCGGCGCTGGGCCTCGTCACGGATCTTGCGGTGCAGCTGCCGCAGGCCCTCGAACACGCCGTAATCCAGATAGCGGCGATAGACGAAGGGCGTGACCAGGCTGCGCAGCGCCAGCGCGCGCCCGCTGGTGACGGCGGCACGCGGCGCCACGACGCGGCTCTTGAGCCAGGCAAAGCGTTCCCATTCGCGGCCCTGCACCTGGAGATATTCCTCCAGCATGTTCAGACTCACCGCCGGCGGGCCCGAGTTGCCGTTCGGCCGCAGCGCCAGGTCGACACGGAAGACGAAGCCGTCGTCCGTGATGTCGCCGATCAGCGCATACAGGCGCTTGGCGACAAAGCCGAAGTACTCCTGCAAGCTGACCGGGCGCGGGCCCGCCGTTTGTCCTGCCGTCTTCCCGCCTGTCTCCAAATCACCCAGGCCATCGGATTCATAGACGTAGATCAGGTCGATGTCGGAAGACACATTCAGCTCGCGCGCGCCGAGCTTGCCCATGCCGACGATCCAGAAATCCACCGCCATGCCGCTGGCGTCCAGGGCCGGGCCGTGGCGTGCATCGGCCTCGGCCCGCGCGGCGGCCAGGGCCAGCTCCAGCGTCGCCTCGGCCAGCGCCGTCATGCTGTGGGTGACCGTGTCCAGTGGCGCGCCCTGCTCGATGTCGAGCTCGGCCAGCCGCACCAGCACCAGCTGCCGCGCCACGCGCAGCGCGGCGGTCAGGTCGCGCGGCGCGACCGCAGCGTGCGGTGCCGCGGCCGGTGCACCGGTCAACAGCCGTTGCACCAGGGCCGTGACGGCGTCGGCGTCGGGCGCGCCGGCGGGCAACCAGCCCTGCTCGGGCCCATAACGGCGGCGCACGCGCTGCACATAGCGGCTGTGCGCCGCCTGAGCCAGGGGCGGGGTGCTGGCGGCGGCAACCGTCGCTGTGGTCGCGCCAAGCAAGGGCGTCGCTTCG
The DNA here is from genome assembly GCA_038249905.1 of Burkholderiales bacterium. Classification (GTDB taxonomy): domain Bacteria; phylum Pseudomonadota; class Gammaproteobacteria; order Burkholderiales; family Burkholderiaceae_C; genus Rubrivivax. The sequence continues at coordinate 2,027 of JBBSCX010000149.1, read as the reverse complement.
ATCATGCAAGCCCGCCTGGTCGGCCGCCGGGCGCGAGCCCGGCGCGCAAGGGCGGCGTGTGGTGGTGGGCGCGCAGGGTAGTCGGCTTGCAGTGGCCGACTGTCCGAGGGGGGCATCGTGACCGGGTCGTTCAGCGCGCAGCCGATGCCGGTCAGGCCTCGCGTCAACCGCGGGCTTGCCGTGGCGGGCAGCAGTGAAGTGGTCTGATCGCCGCGTCCGCGGCATCCGCCACGCCCGCCACGCGCGCGGTGCACAGCGCGGTGCAGGCTGGCGCTTAGCATGCGGCGATGAAGATCGCCGCCGTGCAGATGGTCTCCACGCCCGATGTGGCTCGCAACCTCGAGGCCGCTGCGCGTGGCGTCGCCCAGGCCGCTGCGGCCGGGGCGAGCCTGGTGTCGCTGCCCGAGTACTTTTGTCTGATGGGCCACAGCGACCGCGACAAGCTGGCCCATGCCGAGCCCGCTGCGGCCCAGGGCGGCGGCCCGATCCAGCGCTTTCTGGCCGAGACGGCGCGCGCGCACAAGATCTGGCTGCTCGGCGGCACCCTGCCGGTGCAGGTGCCCGGCAATGCCGACCGGGTGCTGAACCGCCATCCCGTGTTTGCGCCCGACGGCAGCCAGGCGGCGCACTACGACAAGATCCATCTCTTCGCCTACGACAACGGGCGCGAGAAATACGACGAGGGTCGCACCCTGCAGGCCGGGACGCAGCCTGTGGCCGTGCAGGCTGGCGAGTTGCGCGTGGGCCTGAGCATCTGCTATGACCTGCGCTTCCCCGAGTTGTACCGGGCACTGATGTCGCCGCCCTGCGACGTGCTGAGCGTGCCATCGGCCTTCACCCACACCACCGGTCGCGCCCACTGGGAACTGCTGCTGCGCGCGCGCGCCATCGAGAACCAGTGTTATGTGCTGGCTGCGGCCCAGGGTGGCACGCATGAAAACGGCCGCCGCACCTGGGGCCACAGCATGGTGGTCGACCCCTGGGGCGAGGTGCTGGCCTGCGTGGAAGAAGGCGAAGGGGTGGCCATCGCCGAGATCGATCCGGCGCGGCTGGCCCAGGTGCGGTCGCAGTTGCCGGCACTGAAGCACCGGCGGCTTCAGGGCACCGTGCAGGGCTGAATGGCGCCGCTGCGGCGGCGCCCGCTTTGCGCCCGCTTTGCGCCCGCTTCGCACCGCTTGGCGCCGCCCAACACCGATGGGCGGGCGTGGCATCCCCCATCGGAGGGACGAGCCGGTGCTGGCGCTGGGGCTTTTCAGCCGTCTTGGCCCCCTAAGATGAAGCGATGCCCGCAGCAAGTTGCCCCCGCAAGTGAGCCCCCTGGCGCGCGCCGTCGCACTGGCCGCGGCGCTGATCGGGATGCTGGTCGGCGTGCCGGCTGCGCTGCCGGCTGCTGCCGCCGCAGCGGCCGCAGCCGCCATAGCGCCAACCACCCGGGTCGATCTCGGCCCAGCCGGGCAGGACCTGCACTTCGAGAGCGTGCAGGGCATCCCGCGCGGCGTGGTGGCGGCGCTGGCCCAGGACCGCCAGGGCTTCATCTGGGTGGCCACCGGCGATGGCCTGATGCGCTACGACGGTTACCGCCTGCGGCCGCAACTGCGCGAACACACCGAGCCCGGCGCGCGCAACCTGGGTTGGATCCGCGCCCTGCATGGCGGGCGCGACGGCCGCCTGTGGATCGGCAGCGAGACCGCCGGCCTGGTCGTGTACGACCCGGCGACCGAAAGGGTGGACAGCGTCGGTCCGCCGCAGGCGCCGGGCCAGCCCGCGACCCACATCACCGCCCTGGCCGAGGACAGCACCGGCGCCATCTGGGTCGGCTGGCGCGACGGCCGCCTGGACCGGGTGGACGCCCGCAGCGGTCACGCTGTCGCCCAGCCCACGCTCACTCTCACGCTCACGCTCACTCTCACACCCACGCTCAGGCTTGCGCCGGGCGAGCGCGTGCAGGCGCTGGTGGCCGACGCGCAGGGCGGTCTGTGGCTCGGCAGCGACCGCGGCCTGGCGTGGCGGCGGCCCGGTGCGGAGGC
>JBBSCX010000148.1:0-8363 GCA_038249905.1 Burkholderiales bacterium | reverse complement strand
CGCGGCCGGCGTGGCCTGCCTGTGGGGCCCGGCGCACGGTGGCGCCAACGAGGCGGCGCTGAACATGCTGGAAGAAATCCAGCGCAATGGCGGCGCCGAGAAGATCGGCGAATTCATCAAACAGGTGAAGGACAAGTCCAGCAGCGTCAAGCTGATGGGCTTCGGCCACCGCGTCTACAAGAACTACGACCCGCGTGCCAAGCTGATGCGCGAGACCTGCCACGAGGTGCTGGCCGCCACCGGCCTCGGCGACGACCCGCTGTTCAAGCTGGCGATGACGCTGGAGAAGATCGCGCTCGAAGACGACTATTTCGTCAGCCGCAAGCTCTATCCGAACGTCGACTTCTACAGCGGCATCGTGCAGCGCGCCATCGGCATCCCGGTGAGCCTGTTCACCGCGGTCTTCGCGCTGGCGCGCACGGTGGGCTGGATCGCGCAGCTCAACGAGATGATCGGCGACCCCGAATACAAGATCGGCCGACCGCGCCAGCTCTTCGTCGGCGCCGACCGCCGCGACGTGCTGCCGATCGAACAGCGCTGAACCGGGCTCCCGGCCTCTTTCTCGGCTGCCGGGCGCCCGTCCTCCCGCGCCTGACGGAGGCCCGGCCCGCACGCCCCCGCTAGAGTGGCAAGCCGCCGCAACAGGCGGCTCGGTGGGCGCTGTGGCGGTCCTGCTGGCAACGACCGCAGGAGGATGTCCATGCCCATGCCCATGCCCACCCCGGCACAGCTCGCCGCGATGCGGCCCCCGGTCCAGCTGGAAGGGGTCAGCGACCTGACGGTGCTGACTCCCGTGTCCCGGGGCCTGGTGCCCGGCGCCTTCGACACCATCACCTGGGCCGACAGGCTGGACCGCGTGCTGCGGGTGCTGGACACCTTGCGCCAGCTGTCGCGCGAGGTTTCGATCCTGCCCACGCCCTATGCCGACACGGTGGGGCGCTGGCGCATCGTGCATTACTTCCGCTTTGCCCGCGTGCCTGCCAAGGCGGGCCAGATCGAGCGCGACCAGCTGCTGCTGAACGTCACCTTCGACGGCGTGTGGGAGCCCTACATGCGTGTCATCTGGGGGCCGCTCGGGCCGTTGCTGGATGTCATCTTCAGCCACGCCGAGACCTACCGCGCATCGCACACGCACAGCTTCGACGACTACATGGCCTGGGTGCGCGCCAGCGAGGTGCGCCCGGGCTTCTTCTACGCCGACAGCGGGGCCACGGTCGGCGACGCCGGCTGGCTGGACGCGGTGGAACAGCGTCAGCGCCGCGCAGCCCACCCGGCGCTGAACGACCGCGACATCGCCGGCCTGGGCCTGCCGCCGACAGGGCGCCGACCCTTCGACCCCGCGGTGGTTCCTGCGCCCGCATTGCAGTACCTCGTGGCTCTCAGTGCCCGCGCCATCGCGGCCTGGTGGAGCCTGCGCACCAGCTTCGGCCATGGCGACGAGACGCTGCTGCGCGCGGTGCACGCGCTGTTCGACGAGTTCCACGCCTGGGTCCTCAGCGGCGCCATCGCCCCCGGCCAGCCGCTGTGGCAGGTGGTGAAGTCGGCGGGCTGCGAGGAGGCGATGCTGTGGTTCAGCCAGCCGTCGCGGCCGCCGCAGCGCCCGCGGTCGCCCGACAGTGCCGTGCCCGACGTGGCCGATGTGCAGCCCGGCGTGCTGCAGCCGTTCGCCGGCGATCTTGGCGCCGTGGTACTGCTGGCGGTGCGTGATCGGTCGGCGGCACAACGCTGGCTGGCGGGCGCCAAGGGCCGGCTGGCGGGCCGGCCGGCCATCGACTTCAATCTCGCCTTCACCCATGCCGGGCTGCAGGCACTGGGCATGCCGCAGGACCAGCTGGACGCCTTCCCGCTGGACTTCAGGCAGGGCATGGAACGTCGAGCCGCGGCCATGGGCGATGTGCGTCAGAACCATCCGCAGGAATGGAAGCGCCCGCCGCGCAACTGGGACGGCAGCGGCCTGCGCCGGCCGGCGGTCGGCAAGGCACTGCCGCGCATCGACCTCGGCGAGGTGCATGTGCTGCTGCAACTGCGCACGCCGCCCGGCGTTGCCGACGCCGGGCACACCGACGGCCGCCGCCTGCTGCCCCGCCTGGGCAGGGCCTTGGCACAGCTGGAGCAGGTCAGCGGGCTGGCCGTGCTCTCGGTGCAGCCGGTATTGCGCCAGCCCGCGGGCACGGGCCATTTCGGCTTTGCCGATGGCCTCGGCCAGCCCACCTTGGCAGCGCCTGCAAACCCGCCGCGCTACTGGTCGGACCAGGTGGCGCCGGGCGAGATCTTCGTCAGCCACGCCAACGTGCGCGGCGACGGTGCCTGGCGGCCCGCGCTGCAGGCCTTCAGCGACAACGGCAGCTACCTCGTGCTGCGCAAGCTGCGCCAGCGCACGGACCGGCTGGACCAGGTGATGGCCCGCGCCAGCGCCGCGCAGGGCCTGTCCCCGAGTCAGGCCGAAGAAGCGCGGCGCGACGGGCTGGCGCGCATGATGGGCCGACGCCAGGACGGTACGGCGCTGTCCGACCGCGTGGGACCGCCGGCCGCCGGTGGCACCTTGCCCTCCAACGACTTCGACTACCAGGCCGACCCGCAGGGTGCGCGCTGCCCCCTGCATTCGCATGTGCGGCGCGCCAACCCGCGCGATGAAGGCGGTCTGCATCGCCCTGGCGCAATGCACGGCACGCCCCACATCCCGCGACTGCTGCGCCGCGGTGTGTCCTATGGGCCCGGCGTCAGCAGCGGCCGGGGGGACGGCAGTGCCGAAGAAGAGCGCGGCCTGCTCTTCATGGCCTACAACGCCCGCATCGCCGACCAGTTCGAGGTCGTGCAGCGCTGGCTGTCGGGCGCCAATTCCAGCGGCGTGCACACCCGCCACGACGACCCCTTTCTGGGTGTGCCACCCGCAGGCGGCGGTCGAACCTTCCGCTGCCCGGTCGGCCCCGACGAGGTGTTGCGCATCGACCTGGGCAGCGAACTGCTGGTCGAACTGGAATGGGGGCTGTATGCCTTCACGCCCTCACAGGCGGGGCTGAAGGCCATCACCAGTTGGCCGCGGCCGGGCACCGCCAGCGAGGCAGCGCCAGCCGGGGGCGGCGCCGTTCCGGCCCCGAGCCCGCTGCAACAACAGACCGAGCTGCTCGAAGCCTCCCCGACCGAAGTCAAGCAGGCCTTCTGGGCTGGCGTGCGCCTGCAGCCGCAGGGTATACAGGCCAGTGCCTATGGCCTGCTGGCGGGGTCGGCCGACGCGGTATTGGAGGTCTTCCGCGATGACGGCAGCCGCTTCTCGGTCCAGGGCTACGGCCAGCGCATGGCGCACAGCATCGGCCTGGGTTACCTGGGCCAGGACCCGCCTGCGCATGGGGCCATCTCCGGCCCGATCAACGGCGCCATCGCTGCCATCGGCGAAGCCGATGGCTTCGTGGTGGCCTACGCCGAGGCAACGAAGGCCCTGAGCGAGATGCGCGCGCGGCAGCCGCGGGCCGCCATCGACCTGCTGGGCTTTGCAGAGCGGGTGATGGCCGCTGTCTGCCAGCACTGGTTCGGCGTGCCCGACGACCGGCATGTGTTCGGTCCGCAGGCCTATGCCGCAGCAAAGCGCAACCCGGCTCCGGACGCGGCGCGTTGCCCACGCGACCAGCTGATCGCCGCGCGCTACATCTTCGGCGCCCGTCCTTCGCGGGCCGTGGAAGGGGCGGCCCGGCAGGCTGGCGCCAGCGTGCAGGCCAGCCTGGGCCAGGCACTGGACGCCGGGCTGAAGGCGCCGCTGACCGACGTCATCCGCCAGACCGTGCAGGCGTGCGCCGAGGTGGCGCCCGCGGACAAGGACGCGGTCACCAGCCACACCCTGGCCGGCATCATCCAGGGCATCCCGCCCACCGTGTACGGCCATCTGGTGAAGGTGTTGATGCAATGGGTGCAGACCGGTGAACTGTGGCAGCGACAGGCGCGCTGGCTGGGCAGCACCGAGACCGCCCTGCCGGCCCGGGCCCAGGCCGAGCTGCGGCCCGGCCTGGCCCAGACCATGGGCCGTGACCCGGTGCCCGAACTGCTGTGGCGCACGGCCCAGCCCGGCAGCACCTGGCGCGCGCAGACGGTGCCGCCCGACGGCGTCGTCGCCGTCAGCATCCGCTCGGCCTTCGACGACTTGACAGCGGCTGGCAAGCCTGCCGCGGCCGAGGCCATGCTGTTCGGTCGCAGCGCCGACGCCACGCAGCCCACGGTGCACGGCTGCCCCGGCCAAGCCATGGCGATGGGGCTGATCATGGGCAGCATCGCGGCCCTGCTGGACGCCGGCAGCCTGGCGCGGGCGGCGTCGCCGACCCAGGTGATGCTGCGCCTGGACTGACGCCGGACCACCGCCACCGCGCGGTGCGAAGATGTGCGCCTGGACAGCGACGAAGGAACTCTCATGGCGACAGTGCGCGAAGGCAGCCGCTCGGTGCTGCTGGTGGTGGACGTGCAGGTGGGCGTGGTGCGCGACGCCTGGCAGGCCGCGCACGTGGTGCAGCGCCTGGCGCAGGTGGTGGCCCGTGCCCGTGCCGAGGGCGTGGCCGTGCTCTGGGTTCAACATCAAGACGAGCGGCTGGTGCCTGGCAGCGCGGACTGGCAGTGGGTGCCCGAACTGGTGCCTGCGGCCAGCGAGCCCCGCATCGACAAGCGCTTCAACTCCGCCTTCGAGCAGACCGCGCTGGAACCCTTGCTGGCCGGCCTGGGGGCCACGCGCATCGTGTTGGCCGGTGCCGCCAGCAACTGGTGCATCCGCGCCACCGCCCATGCTGCACTGGAACGCGGCTACGACCTGACCCTGCTGGCCGACGCGCACACCACCACCGACATGGACTTTGAGGACGGCACGCGCATCGCCGCCGCCGACATCGTGCGCGAACTGAACGTCGCGATGACCTGGCTGGACTATCCGGGCCGGCGCAACGGCAAGGCGCTGGCAGAGACCGTCGACTTCACAGGTTGAGCGCGCGGCCCGGCGCGGAGGATGACGACTGGGGCAAAGCCTGGGGCACCGACAGCGCCGCGCTCAGCGCCTGAAGTTGTGGCGGTGCCTGTGTCTAGGCTTGTGTCTGTGTCTGTGTCTGTGCCTGCACATGCACCTGCATCGGCATTTGCATCTGCATTTGCATCTGCACCTGCATCTGCATCTGCATCTGCATCTGCGCTTGCATCAGATGCCAGGGCATCTGCAGCCGCCCGAAGGCCGACCGCGCCAGATCCAGTTCGCGCATCGCGGTCGCGGTCTCAGCCTGCGCCAGGTGCCACTCGGCGCGCAGCAATGTGTTGCCTGCGGCCTCGTGGGCCGACTGCCGGGCCGCCGCAGAACGCTCGGCGCGTTTGAGCCACGCCGCGGCGTGCCGCAGCGCCTCGGCATCGGGCCGCTGGCCCGGGGGCGCCACCAACGCCTGTCTGGCCATCGCCCGGCAAGCCAGGGCCACACCGATGTGGTCGTGCCGGCGCGCGCACCGCAGCGCCTGCAAAGCGTGCAGCTGCGCACGCGCAGCGTCGCCACCGGCCGCGTGCATGTCGCACAGCCAGCCCTCGTTGAAGCTGCCGAACAGGCGCACGCCGCGGGCATGCAGCCAGTCGGTGGCGGCGCCCACGGTGACCAGGGCCTGCGCGTCGCGGTTCAGCATCCAGCCGGCATAGGCGCCGGCGCACTGTCCCATGGCGTAGGTGAAGAGGCTGCGCACATGCTCGCCCACGCGCACGGCCTGGGCGGCGATGTCGGCGGCCTCGGCCCAGCGGCCCTGCCAGAGCAGCACGGCGGCCTGCCAGCCCAGGATGGAGGCTTCCACCTGATGCCGGCGACCGCGCACGGGGCCCAGGGCCTCGTCGAACATCTCGTGCGCGGCCGCAAAGTCGCCCCGGTCGCCCAGCAGGTAGGCCTTGCAGGCCAAGGTGTAGGCCAGGCCCACCGCCAGGCCGGTGCCGGTGCGGTGGCGGCGCTTGACCTCGATGGCGCCGTCCAGCAGGGGTGTGGCCTCGTCGTAGCGCGCGGCGGCGCACAGTGCCTGGCCCAGTGTCGCGCGCAATTGCACCGTCAGGCGGTCGTCGCCGAGGTGGGCCGCGGCTTGCAGCGCGCGTTCGGCCTCCTGCCTGGCCGTGCTGGCATCGCCCAGGCTGTAGCTGACATAGGCCAGCCAGTAGCGGCAGCGCGTCACGGCGCCAGGGTCGTCGAGTCCTTCGGCCAGCGCGACGGCGCGGCGGAACAGCGGCAGTTCTTCCTCGTAGGCGTCGAAGACACAGGCCATGGCGAGCTTCTGCGCGATCGCCACCCAGTGCTGCGCGCCCTCGGCCGCTGGCTCCAGCTGGTCCAGCGCGGCCAGTGCGGCGCGGTACTGGGCCTTGGCGCGGTCCAGGGCCGAGGCCGCCAGCGCCTTGTCGCCGGCGCGCTCGGCGAACTGCGACGCCGCCGCGACCAGGCCGGCGGCGGCGTAGTGGTGGGCCAGGGCCTCGACCGATTCGTCACTGCCGGTGGCCAGCGCATGTTCATGCAGCACACCCGCGGCCAGCTGGTGCAGGGCCTTGCGTTCGTGCATGCCCACGGCGTCGTAGATGGCCTCGCGCATGACGCCATGCGGGAAGCGCAGCAAGCCGCCGTCAGGCGACCGGTGCAGCAGGCCTTCGCGGGCCAGGTGTTCGACCGATCCGTCCTGCAGCGCCGTGCCCGTGACACGTTCGAAAAGCCAGCCCGGGATCACAGGCCCCATCACCGCGGCAGCGCGCAGCAGCTGCAGCGGCGCCGGCGGCAGCCGCGCGACGCGCGATTCGATCAGCACGTTGAGCCAGGCGGCGCCGGGCCTGCGCCGGGCGCGCTGCGACAGGGCCGGGTCCAGCGCCGAATGGCACAGCGCTTCGATGAACAGCGGGTTGCCGCCGGCCTGGGCCTGCAGGCGGCTGCGCAACCAGGGTTCGTGGCCGGGCAGCAGGTGGGCGATGGTGCGGTCGGCATCGGCCTCGTCCAGGGCGGGCAGGTCGATGCGCTCGTCGGCCCCGCTCAGCCCGCCAGCGGTCGCCGCGCCAGCGGCCTCGCCAGCCGCAGCCACCCGGTGCGCCACCAACAGCATCAGGCGCGGGCCGGGGCGTGCACGCAGCGCCTCCAGCGCCTGGTGGCTGGCGTCGTCGCACCACTGCCAGTCGTCGATGAACAGCAACTGCGGGGCCTGCGCCGCGAGCGCGCCGAACAAGGCCGCCAGCGCCGGCCCGGCCGCGGGTGGCGGGCGGCGCGGGCCCGGGGCGGCTTCGTCCAGCGACAGCAGGCGCAGCAGATCGTCCGCATGGGCCTGGACCTCGGCGCCGAGTGCAGCAATGCGTTCGGCCGCGACCCGTCGGCCGTCGGCTGGATCGACCCCCGGCGGCAGGCCGAACAGCGCACGCAGCATCTGCAGCCAGGGTTGCAGCGGTTCGGCGATCAGGTGGTTCTCGCACCAGCCGCGGTGCACGCCGCAGCCGGCCCGCGCGGCCTGCTGCACGAACTCTTCGGCCAGCCGTGTCTTGCCCAGGCCGACGCCGCCGGACAACTGCAGCAAGGGCACCGTTGCCAGGGCATCGCCCTGCTGCAGCCGCGTCAGCCACACGTCCAGGCGCAGGCGTTCGGCGGTGCGGCCGACAAAGGGCGACAGGCCGCGTCGCCGCTGGGCCTCGAAGCGGCGGCCCAGGCCGGCGTCCGCCACCACCCGGCCGACCGTCAGCGCCTCGTCGTCGCCGCGCAACTGCAGCGCACGCCAGGCCTCGATGGTGAAGAGCTCTCGGTCCGGGCCCAGCGTGGTTTGGCTGACCAGGATCTCGTCCGGCCCCGCTTCCTGCGACAACCGGGCAGCGATGTTGGGGGCGTGGCCATGCAGCTCGACACGCCCGCGCACCAGATCGCCGGCCGCCACCAGCACCAGGCCGGCGTGGACGCCGGTGTGCAGGCGCAGGCTGTCGGCGGCCCAGGCCGGGGCCCAGGCTGCAGGCAGCCCAGCCTGCGGGCGCAGGCGGCGCACGGCATCGTGCAGGTCCAGCGCGGCCAGCACGGCGCGCCGGCCGTCCGATTCATCGGCCTGGACCAGGCCGAACACGGCCAGCAGGCCATCGCCCTGGATGCGCACCACGGTGCCGCCATGGGCCGTGACGAGCCGCGTGTAGGCGGCATGCAGCTGCTGCAGCAGTTCGGCGTAGTGTTCGGCTTCCATCGCCGCGCCCAGCGCGGTGGACTGCGACAGGTCGGAGAACAGCAGCGTCAGGTGACGGCGACCGGTGGCCGGGGCGGCGGACTCGGGCGCCTCGCTCATCGGGCAGCACGCACGGGGACAACTTCAGGTTTCTTCACTGGCAGCGGTATCGCATGCCGGGCGCGCCAGCGTCAAGCGCCTCAACCCGCGTGT